>CALCSP010000110.1 GCA_937893785.1 uncultured Verrucomicrobiales bacterium | reverse complement strand
GTAACCCTTCCCATGGATGCCTCGGAATACGCGGAAATCCTCAACCACAAGGCAGACACATCCACTTTTAAGAAAAAGGATATTAAAGCAGCTGCCACTGCCACTGCTGACGACTTTGCAAAGTCGAATAAAACCTAGCCCCTAACCAGTTTATGATTTTAACAGGAATAGCAGACGAAGCCGGCGACCACATCGACGCCCAGATAGCTGCCACCAAAGCCCTCGGCTGGCAACACATTGAGGCAAGATTTGTTCAAGTAGATAAATTTGAGAAGGGCAGTATTCATGACATTCCCGAGGAAGCCTTTGATCTGGTCGCCAGGGCTCTGCAAGATGCAGACATACAGGTTTGTTCTGTCGGTTCGACCATTGGTAACTGGGCACATTCCATCAACGACCCCTTTGAAATTACAGAAGCCGAAATAGACCGATGCATTGAACGCATGCATAGACTGGGTGCTCATATTGTACGTTTCATGAGCTACTCAATACTCGAGGACGGAAAGGAAAACGACCTGGAAGAGCAGCATTTTGAGGAGAGGATAACCCGTTGCAGAAAAATCATTAAATGCTTTGAAGAGGAAGGCATTACTCCAGTGCATGAAAACTGCATGAACTATGGCGGCATGAGCATCCAGCATGCCTTGGAAATGCAAGAGGAGATCCCGGATATGCAATGGGTCTTCGATACAGGAAATCCGGTTTTCAATCCCGACCGATCACAACCACGCCCCTACCCAAGACAGGATGCCTGGGCCTTTTATCAAGCGCTAAAACCTCATATCGCCCACGTTCACATCAAGGACGGCAACTGGGATAACTCAGCATCTGAGTGCACCTTCACTATGCCTGGTGAAGGGCAAGGAGATGTATTACGGATACTCTCAGATCTTTCCAGCAATGACTATCAGGGGTTCATTTCCATTGAACCTCATGTCGCCACCGTCTTTCATGACACAAGCCAGTCCGATGATGATCCCGAGAAAAAGTCAAAGGAGCAGTTCGAGAGCTACGTGGAATATGGTCGTAGGCTCTCTGAACTGGTTAACCAATGCACCTGACCGGGGAAGCCATTATCAAGGCTTTCTCAGCGAATCCACTGCAGAAATTAGCTGTTCACGGATAAGCGCATTCTGCTCTTTACTTAGCCATTCTCGGAGAAAATTCTCATCCGATGACTCCGCAACCCCAGATGCCAGAACCTCGGCACAATAAAGTCTGACACGATCACTCACGTCAACTGCCCCCGCCAGAGCCAGAGCGTGTAATTGATCTCCTTGTAACCAGCCTAAACGGGAAAATCCAGTCTCCCTAAGCGTGGCGTTGCTGTGGTTAGCCATTAACGCAATGATCTCTCCCGCTCCAGAATGCTCCTGTCCTATAAAATCCAGTAAAACACGCAGGTCGTCGGCCGTTTGAGAACCCCTTCCCCTTTCGGCTACCTGCCAACGAAATGCTGAAATGACATCCCTCGCTTTCTGTGTGAATATGCTTTTGCTTTCTTCGTGATTCCATCTCCACAAGGCAGAGATCACTGGACGTATGGACATCTCGTCCTCAAGGAACCTTGTACGAAGCAAATTGATCAGCCGCTTGTCCTGCAAACCCAGCTCAGCAAGATTCTCAAGAACTCGACAGATCCTGGCCAATTGAATTTCCTCTGCAGCGGGAATCTTGAGTATCAATTGATTGATGATCAATTGTGAGTCTTCATCACTGAGTGAACCTATATCATAGCCAATACCTCCCGGTCTTCCAGCCCTCACCTCCGTCTTTTCCTCCATCCACTCGATAGTGCCTCGTAAAGGAGGATCCTTTCGAATTTCCCTCCAGTCATTTCCCAACCCGTAATATAAGCCGTCTTCCCCGAACGGTATCCGGAAGTAGCAATCAGCATGTCCGTGTAAGGAATGATAAAGGAATGTGCTGCCGGACACACCCACCGGATTACCCAGAAAATCTATGACATCACTGGAACGCATGCCAGGCTCAAGGAGTCCAATTCTCGAGCTTACCGTCGGGGTGGAAGCTCTTATAACTCTTTGCAATCCCGTTAGGGGTACACGCAGCGCACTTCCCAGTTCCAGCGATGCCGCCAATACTGAATAGTCGTCAAGACGTGCTCCACAGTGCTGTGAGGAAAGCAGAGACACCCGCCTACCATTACCCAACCACTGAGCACGACATATCCTCCCTTGATCATCAAGAAAGAACCTAGCGACCCCCCCTCCGTGCTCCAGTGTCCTATGGAAATTCTCTGAAACTGGATACCTATTGCGGCCATCAAAATGGTCAAGATCATCAACTGCAAAAGCCGCCCAAGTCATACCGCCATCCAAGACAACTCTGTACCATCGGCACTCACTCTCACTACTCATATGGTAAATGCTCCCTAGCATGGGGATCATCAGGCTTTCTTCCACCACTTCCACCCGCAGGTGCTTCAGCTCCGGTATGTAGAAAGATAATTCCTCTGATTGAAACAGCGTCCAGTAGCCGGAGTCATCAGGGGAATACTGGGCCTCCTTCGGAATATGACTTCTACCCATTGGCCACAAGGGAGACCAGATGTCAGCCTTACCGGTAACCGGTAATACCTCGACACGTTTTCGTAATTTATTGGATGCACTACGAATTTGGATATCCCTGACCTGCTTTTTGCGTGGCAACACTGCAGTCTTTTGATCGATGACATTGGGCTCGGGCAATACCCCCTTAATAACCACTTCCGACGGACAGACAACCTCCGAATGCGAATCGCCTTGAGACACTCCAGTCCTTTCACCCGACTTTATGACAAAGTAACAGATGAAAAATACCCAGAATGGGGCAAGCCATAACCACTTCATGGATCACTCGCAATCTTTCCCTGACTCAAACCAAGGTGCACCGCTTGCTTGATTTACTTCGTCCATTCAGTTGCCTAGCGCCAGCTTAACCTCCGAAGAATTCTTCTGCCACCACTCAACAAGACTGGAGACATCGAGCAGTTCTTCACTTCGATAACCCGTCATCTCTGAAAAAGTTAAACTTGCTTCGCGCACCACATCGAGATTGGAATCACTCGCCACGGCATCCACAAGCGCATTGACAGCTTTTATGTGGCGATGATCAGCAAGCAAATAGGCCGCTCTGGCACGATGTTCTGCAACCCCTTCACGATTCACAAGAATCTTGATCAATTGTTCAGTTTCTAATTCCAATTCATCTTTCCCCCTCAGACTCGGAAACAACTCCCCAACAGGCAAAGCAAACCCCGACGAACGTAACCCATTGAGATAAGCAAACCGCACCCGATTAATCTCAGCCAATGCACCGTTGCGAAGCTCCCCCTCTTGAGCTTCACCAGCACGCTCCAGCAACTGGTCAAACGCGTCGCGATCAGCATTGAGAATAGCTGCATCCGCCAACCTGATAAAACGGTTGCGCTCACCTAAGTATTCAAATTCCGCTCTAATCTCATCGGGATTAAGCGCACGCAAAGACTGCATCTCAACAACCTCAGTCAAAAGAGAATCTATACGCTTTTCGCTGACCTCTAACCGCTGTTGCAACAGCTTCGCCTCATCCTGCACTTTGCTGAGAGCATTCGAGGCAGAATCAAGAGAATGAAGTTTATTCTGCAGTTCGGGCCATATCACTGCCAAGCCAGCCATTACGGCAGCAACCTGCACAAAGCCAAGAATGATCAGCGGCAACCAGAAGTTGCTCCTCCGATTTCGCTTACGCTTTGATGAAGAAAATTCTTCCTCAGCCAAGCATTCAATAGCTGGGCGATCAGGCTGAACCAATTCTGCTGACGAGGCTCGTTCTTTGACGGTAGGCAAATTGGCCAGTGCAGCAACAACGTCGGGATCAGTAAAGGCGCCACTTCCTGGGAAATCTCCGTGGCTACCAGACAGCGACTGCCCTAGGCTCTCAAGCGCCTCACTGACCGCATCATCAGGAGCCTGGTCTGGAGTTCTTGTTGGTTGACTCATTATTATTAAGAAATCTTTAATCAAAAGACCTCAGCGTTGCAGGATAAAACCATACAAAATAGAACATTCTTGTCTCCCATTCAATGCATTCCATAGGCAAGGCGCCAAGGAAACCCAAAATCATTGAGTAAAAAGACTTCCATACTCGCACTCGACCTGATTCTACGTTTGGTTTAAATGTAAAGTAATCTGGTAATTTTAAATGATCACCGTTGATATCCGCAACATTCCCGAGGGCGAATGCATCGCTTTGGATGGCGATTTAGCCGATGACATCTGCCAACTCCCTGAAAAAGACGCTGCAATGGTCGCAGGCTCGCTAAAATACCGGGCAGAAGCCTCTATCGTGTCCGAAAACCTCCTCTTCAGGGGAGATTTTCAGCTACCGTTTAAATTTACGTGCTGCCGTTGCAACCAGCCTTTTCTTTATACAGTAAGGCTTTTAGACCACTCCATACTGGCTCCGTTGGAGAACTTGTCACTGATCGACTTGACGGATGCCCTGCGGGAAGATATTATTCTCGCCCTCCCGGATTTCCCGCGTTGCAATAAAGGCGACAATCAAATGGATTGTCCCGCTCGTGGGAAATTCCAGACTGAAGAATCTTTTGTCCCAATAAACCCAGAAAAGGAACAGACAAAAGATTCCACTAGTTGGGATACACTCGACAAACTGAAACTCGATTAATTTTATCCTAGAATCACCATGGCAGTCCCAAAAAGTCGCACTTCCCTGATGAAGTCCCGCATGCGCCGTGGCGCAAACCGCTGGAGGGCCCCCAAGCTCAATAAATGTCCAGAATGCGGAAGCACTACTCCATCGCATATTGCCTGCCCTTCCTGTGGATATTACAGAAATAGGCAGGTTCTAAATATCGACTCTTTCTAGCGCATTAAGTGCCCTAGTTAGCCGATTCAGAAGATCCATAGGAGTCCATCAAGTTTCCCCAGAACTTGTAAAACAACCCATTCCGCGAAACTCGTGGAATTACGCCTTTGACGCATCTTAATCCACGCGCTAAGTCTTGCGTTGGTGCGACTGGGGTTATTAACCATCTATAACCCGCGCTCGCCAAAGAACGCATAGGATGAAAATCGCACTGGATGTCATGGGGGGAGACCATGCCCCAACAGCCAATCTTGATGGCGCTAAGCTTGCCATTCATTCCCTGCCTGACATTCAACGCCTCTACCTGGTTGGCGATGAGCAAACAATCAAGGCACAACTCGATGGGAGCTTAATTGACCAGAAAAAGATAGAAATCGTGCATGCCGACCAAACCGTGGAGATGCATGAATCCCCCGCCAAGGCAATCCGTCGCAAGAAAAACTCATCGATCAGTATTGCCACCGACCTTGTAAAGGAAGGCACCTGTGAGGCTCTCGTGAGTGCTGGCAATACAGGAGCAGCTGTTGCTGCTGCAACAATTAAGTTACGCAACCTGCCTGGAGTCGAACGTGCAGGTATCGCCTCTCCTATTCCAAATGAACATGGCCAGTGCAACATTGTAGATGCCGGCGCCAATCCCGATGCCAAGCCGATACACCTCCTCCAGTATGCCATCATGGGCACAGTCTACTCTAAGCATGTCCTCGGCAAGACTTCCCCACGAGTCGGACTTATGTCTGTTGGAACCGAAGACGATAAAGGCACTGAATTAACGCGAGAGGTTTTTGCGATGCTCAAAGAAAGCAGCCTGAATTTCATCGGAAACATCGAGGGGCATGATTTGTTTGAGAAAGAAATTGATGTGGTGGTATGTGACGGCTTCACAGGGAACGTCATGCTCAAAAGCTGCGAGGCAACTGCCAGCATAATGACCAAATGGATTAAACAAGAAATCATTAAGTCCCCTCTGAGGAAAATCGGCGCAGCACTTATCAAGCCAGCATTTAAGGCGGCCATGAGTC
>CALCSP010000109.1 GCA_937893785.1 uncultured Verrucomicrobiales bacterium | reverse complement strand
TGGCAGCTACACTGTTGAGGTTCTGGGAACGGACTTTGCCGGCAATCTTCAGCAAATACCAACTGTTTCCAGAACCTGGGAAGTTGATCCCGGCTTTTCACGCGTGGTTATCAGTGAAGTCTTGGCGGCAAACGGTGGCTCTTATGAAAATCAGGGAAGCTTCCCTGACATGATTGAATTGCACAATGCAGGCGCAATATCAGTAGATCTCTCGCAAAAAAGTATTACGGATAACCCGAACATTCCAAGCAAGTATGTTTTCCCGCAGGGCACAATCATTCCTGCTGGCGGTTACCTAGTGCTCAATGCCGACAATGGGCAATCACCGGGGATACACCTCGGATTTTCCCTCGATGATGATGGTGAAGGCGTTTACCTCTACGATGCTGTGGAAAATGGCGGTGGATTGCTTGACTCAATCCAGTTCGGCTTGCAGATCCCCGGCTATAGTATTGGTCGTGTTAACCACACAGGCTTTCAATGGGCACTTACACAGGTCACTCCCGGCGAAGCAAATCGAAAGCAACCTTATGGCCTCCAATCCGCCTTATGCATTAACGAGTGGTTGGCTGCACCTGAGTTAACTTTTGCCGAAGACTTCATAGAAATCCACAACCCGGACAACCTGCCTGTTCCTCTTGCCGGCCTTATCATCAGTCAGGATGCACAACCAGAAGACAACCGAGGCGGAATTGCCCCCTTGAGCTTCATTGCGCCAAATGGTTTCAGTGTTTTCCGCGCTAACGGTAAGGGCGGAGAAGGTTTTCGTGAACTCAACTTCAAGATTTCATCAAGCTACGAGTGGATTTATCTGCTAGCCGAAAATTTCACATCCATCGACCAAGTTCATCTGCAAGCTGAAGGAATTGATGTTTCGCGTGGCAGAATGCCCGACGGTGCCGAAACTTACGAGTTCTTTAAATTGCCGACGCCGGGCTTGCCTAATGTCAGTGAAATTCCAACGGTCATCACTACGACTTTAATTGCCCCGGGAGCTCAATGGGCTTATGAACAAACCAATACGGACCTTGGAACGGCATGGCGCAGTCCTGAATATGATGATGCCTCCTGGCCCCGCGGACCGGGCTTGCTCTATCGAGATAATGACCCGGTAAACGGCCCCGCGGGCACTCTACTTAACCTTAATCCTCCTACTACTCACTACTTCAGGCACATTTTTGACGTCACCGGCGACCCTTCACTGGCTACATTCTCCTTTGACCTCTTTGCAGACGATGGCGCAGTAGTATATCTCAATGGTGCCGAGGTGTACCGTTTACGCATGCCTGATGGCGAAATCACCCACGCCTCATTTGCCGCCAGTGGATGGGATAATGCCGTGCGTGAAGGTCCCTTCGAAATTCCAAATGGATTGATACGACCGGGTGCAAATGTGATCAGTGCATCCGTGCATCAGGATGATGATTCCAGTGGTGATGTCGTATTTGGTCTGGAACTGCGATCCACCATTACGCAACAGCCTGAACAAAATGAAGAATATAAGCAGGCGCTTTCCCTTATTGATGGCCTGCGGATTACCGAAATCATGTATCACCCGGCTCAAACGGAGGCACTCGAATACATTGAATTACAGAATATCGGTACCGTTCCGCTGGAACTGGGTGGGGTGCGCTTTACCGGCGGAATCGATTTCGTATTTCCAGAAATGTCACTCGATGTCGGTGCCTACGTGGTTGTGGTTGCCGACCCTGTAACATTTCAAGCCGAATATGGGCCGGACATCGATATCGCCGGACAATATGCGGGGAAATTAAGTAACGACGGTGAAGAAATCGTGTTGCAACTCGCACGACCTTATGAAGCGGCAATCATGCGATTTGAGTATAATGATTCCTGGTATCGAGACTCGGACGGCAACGGCTATTCACTGGAAATATTGGATTTTTCGGCGCCTAAGGAAACTTGGAATAACGCAGAAAACTGGCGGGCCAGCACGGTGCTGGGAGGCACCCCTGCAAAAGTTTCTCCCCCGGTTATTACCAGTGTCGATGCAGTGAATTCGGTTCTAAATGATGCCTTCTTTTACCAAGTTCTGGCAACGAATATTCCATCCACCTACTCTGCTTCCGGCCTGCCTGCTGGCTTAGTCATTGACGAACAATCTGGTGTGATTTCGGGCAACAGTTCGGAATACGGCAGTTTTGAAGTAACGCTGAGTGCTGGCAACAGCGGCGGTGAAGGCTTCTCCAATCTTGCTCTGGAAATTGCAGCTTCCGGCCCCTTTGCAGGTTATCAGTGGTCCAATGTTGCCCAAAGCTATGCCATTGGGATCCCCACTGAAATTACGGCTCGGGCCATAGATGCTAAAGGACGTACCGTCATTGATTACAGCCAGAATGTCCCTGTCGGAGCATTCGTTGGGGCTGATAACGGATCCTCAATCCTGATTACCGAATGCTGGGATCGCTCCCCTGATTATTTCGAGATTCAAAATGTAAGCTCTCGGACAGTCAATACTGATGGTTGGTTCGTGGTTGTTAATCAGGCAGCATCAATAGCAGGCAGTGGAGTCAACCTAGCCGCTCCCTCCCTTTTCAACCTTCCGGCTTCGATGGCGTCGGGTGAAGTCATTCTTCGTCATGATGAGGACGGCAACTCCCAGGAATGGCGTGCTGAAGATTACCTTGGCGGGGATATCCCCTGGTATCACGGGCGTGGTTTCGGCAATGTTGGACGTCGTGGTTGGGTCATGTTGGTTGATGAAACAGGAAAAATAGTGGATTTCGTCGGATGGGGTTACTCGACCAATGACCTTGCCTCCATTAACCTCAATGCTGGCGGCTTTAACTTGAGGGTTGGTGATGCATGGAGTGGCAGTAGCGTCCAGTGGGATAATTCCCAAAATCGGGCGCTGACCCGGAGGGGAAGCGAGGATCAAAGCTCGGCAGCGGACTGGTCGTGGGTAAGCAATAGTCCCGGCAATCAAAACAATGCCCTTAATACCCCATTCCCGGGTGGTTTCGATGCGGTTGCCTCCTCTCTGGACACAGCATCTTTTGCTAATGGCCAATGGAGCGCACCAGTCACCTTTAATGATACAGCTACTAATGCGATTCTGGTGCTTGATGATGGCAACGGTAACGTCACACTGAGTGACCGTTTCAACATCACTGCTGTCCCAGCGCCGACAATCACATCGCCTTCCATTGTCACTGCTGTGGCAGGAAAGCCGTTTTCCTACAAAATCACCTCGACTCTGCCGGCTACCATCTATGGAGTGGAAAACCTACCAGCTGAATTATCCTTCGACGCCTCTAGCGGCATGATTTCTGGTTCTCCGGTTGCCGCTGGCACTATCGATGTATCCCTTAGCGCAACCAATGACGGAGGGATTGGAACCCTTCCCCTGACCATTGAAATACTCGCAGACAGTGATGGTGACGGTATGCCCGACCCTTGGGAACAAACCCATGGTCTCAATATTCTCTTTCCCGGTGATTCGTTACTCGATACGGATGGTGATTCCCTCAATAACCTCGAGGAATTTCTGGCAGGCACCGATCCACTCAACCCGTCTTCTACTTTTCTGGTCCACCCTTTCGGGCGCAATGCTGTAGGGGGGCAAATCACACTTAGTTGGTCATCCGTTGCCGGAAAACGGTACCAAGTTCTTTATTCAAGTAACATGATCAATTGGACACCGTTTCCGGACATTAACATATTGGCCACCGGGTCCGAGGCATCGGTTGTGGTCCCGGACACACTTGGTGGACGCACATACTTCCTGCGCGTTACTACTGGGTTGGATTACTAAGCAGTGCGGAAAGTTCGCGCTCAATGTTGGACTGAGCCCGCTCTTCGTGAAGTTTGCGGAAGTGCCGGGTCCAGTAAATGGATTTGCGACGCATAAATGTGCGCAAATACTCCACTCTTTGTAAGCGGAAAGTCTGTTCATCCACATGATTATGTTCCTTGCGAATTTCACCGGCATAGATATCATAACGCCATTCCTCGCAAGCAAGTATCAGCAGGTCTATGTCCATCGCCAGTGCCTCGTCACGACCTTGCGGTTCCCGATGATGCCGAGTTGCGGTAATTAGGCGACACGTCTCTTCGATATCAATAAGATCGCCGGCAAGAAGTTGAAATTCGCGGCGTAGCATTTCCGCACTAGTTGCTCGACTCTCGCGTGCCGAGATCTGGGCACAGTAAGCCGCATCGTGAAACCAAAGAGCCAGTTCCAGTGCGTCCTGGTTTGCTATTACCCCCGGGTAATCATCAAGCGCCCTCACGCAAGCAAGAGCATGACGGGGGTCATGGTGAAAGCGCCCGGCTGAGGAGTAACAATTCCACAGCCGTTCTCCCACAGGAATGAAAACCATGCCAAGCCCCATCCATTCCAGCGATCGGTTCCACTGATGAGCCCATCGCTCCGGCAAAGCCTCAACAACTGGCTCGAACCGGTCTGCCATGGCCCAAGTATATTTCTGTCAAGAAAGCCCAGTGCTATATGCCGATGAGAAGTTCATCAATCAACTTGCTGGTATCCTCAATCGAACCGTCTGACCCTTCACGTGTTGCCCAGCCGGAAAAATCAATGGCCTTGAGCTCTTGGCGTACTTTGTCCCAGTCAACATCCCCCTCACCCAGCCTGCAAAAACCGTTCTTTTTACCCCAATCTTTAACGTCAAGCTTTACAGTACGATTGCCGAGTATTCTGATCCATTCATGCGCAGGAGCAAACTTCTGCATGTTACCTATATCAAAATAAGCACCAACCCAAGGGCTGTCAAAATCATCAATATAGTCCCGAAACGTTTCTGGGCTCTCGCAAAATCCGTTCCAGACCGTCTCGATCAAAACCCGCACACCGATGCGGGAGGCCAGTGGTAGCACCTTGCGGACCTGCTCTATAGAGCGCTCCCAGACATGCTCGTGAGTCTCCTTCGCCCCATTAACCTTCCCCGGTACAAGCAACACGGACGACCCTCCTAACAGATGAGCATTCATCAGGGCACGCTCAAGATTGACGCGACCCTTCTCTCGCACTGCCGGGTCCGGATCACTGAGTCGAACTCCCCAGTGTCCACCGTTTACCAGCCCATGTATACGAAACCCGGTCTTGGTCGAAGCCTCCCTGTAAGCTGCCGCCTCCCCTGCTCTGCCACTTTCCAATCCATCATAGCCAAGTCCCTGGAGCCGGGTGAAGAACGCTTCAAGGGTTTCTCCCTTCTCCCGCTTACTGCCCTTAAGTGCCTTAAATATCCTGCCCTTAAGATTTGGACCAGCCGTTGTGTTTGCTTTGGGGTTCTCGGCTGCACTTGCTATTGATGTGCCTGCAAGAATGGTTGCGGATTGCCTTATAAAAGAGCGTCGTGTGGATAAAGTATTCATGGGTTTTCAAATCATAAAAGTGGCTAGGGAAGGTGCACAGCGAAAAATATCGCTTCTATAATTCCGCTTACGGTTTGTTTGCTATAGGCGCTTGATACGCACATTGCGAAACTGCACAGGGTCACTATGACCCGCAAAACCAATGAATCCCGACTTGCGATTAACGCCCTTCGGAACACGCTTCACTTTGCTTAAGTCTAACTTGCTTAAGTCCTGATCAAGAATGGTCTTGCCGTTAAGAATGACCTGCACATGGCTCCCCTTGAAGGTGATTTCCTGCTTGTTCCACTCACCAACCGGCAACAGGGCTCCACGCTTGGCCGGCACCAATCCATAAATAGAACCATGGAACTGGTAAGGTTTCAGCTTGGCATATTTTGGATGGGTGTTATCAAGCACCTGAAGCTCAAAAGCTTCCCATGCCGGGTCTCCACGACCCGGAGAACGCACGGCAATTCCGTTGTTGCCTCCCGGAGGAAGCTTGAACTCAAAGCGGAAAACAAAGTCTCCATACTCATCCTTTGCATAAAGAGTACCCCCCTTTCCCTTTTTGCACATGATTGCCCCATCGACGACCTCATAGTTTCCAACTGCCCCTTGCCAGCCAGTCAGGTCCTTACCGTTAAACAGTGAGGCGAAGCCTTCTTCTACCTTGGTCTGGTCTGCATTTTTAGCATTGGTCTCCTTAGCATTAATTTCGCGAATGAAGACATTGCGCCATCGGATCTCACCACCATGGGTCTGCAGCTGAATTGGACCCTTTTCAAAGATCGGTATTTTGCGATCGAAATAATTCTCCATGACCACGTTGTCGACCACCTTTTCGCCATTGAGGTAAACAGTTACACGCTCACCAATCATGATAATGCGGAACTTGTTCCATTCCCCTAAGGGCTTATCCATGAGCTTTGAGGGATCCTTTCCTGGTGCACCCTTACTGTTATTCCATAATCCTCCTGAACCCTTGTCGGCCCCGAGTTTCCACTTGCCGCCCTCCTTCGTGGTGTCCCAGATCTGGACCTGTGGTACACCGCGCAGGTAAATGCCGCTATCGGCCTTGGCTACCGTCTTGTATTCAAGGTGCAACTCAAAATCAGCGTAATCCTTAAGGGTCGTTAAGTACAGTCCTTTGCCATCATTAACCAACTCGCCATTCTCAACCGTCCAGTGTTTATTGATGTCCTTCAGGGTTTCTTTTTGATGGGCCTTAAGTGCCTCGGGTGACATCTTCCAGAGAGTACGAGGGTCTTTTGTGCCGTGACCAAACCAGCCTTCCAAATTGTGGCCGTTAAAAAGCGCAGTGAAACCTTTCGGAGGAACCGGGTGGGAGGGATGAGCCATCAAGGTCCCGGTCAGGCCGATAATGGTTGCGGTAACAAGTGAATGAATGCGATACATTTTTTTAGGTCTGAATTTAAGTGAACTACTTTTCAAAAGTGCATGGTTTCGCGACATTGGACAAGGATATTAAGCCATTGTCCGTGCAGAAAATGCTTCTTCTTTGATATTGTTTCGACGCCCTTGGGCAACTAGGATTCTGGAATGCGACACAAAGGCTATTTATACCTCACCGCCATTTTTATCGTGATGGCGTTTGTTATTGGTATCGGCCATGGCGAAGAGCCCCGTTGGTTTAAGGGCAATACCCACACCCACTCCCTGTGGAGTGACGGTAATGATTTTCCCGAAATGATTGCATCCTTCTACAAACGCGAAGGTTATCATTTTCTTGTACTCTCCGACCACAATGTCTTGAGTCGGGGCGAAAAGTGGATGTCTGTTCGTGATGTAGAAAAACGCCGTAGGACTCTCGGCCACTCCACGCTTAAAAAATATTTGGCAGCTTTTGGTGAAACATGGGTGCAATTGCGTGGCGAGGGTGCCGCTCAGCAGGTCCGACTCAGAACCCTCGAGGAATTACGGCCCAAATTCGATGAGCCCGGGAAATTTCTCTTTATTGAAGGGGAAGAAATCACCAATAGTTTTCGTGGCCTGCCTGTTCATACAAACGCGATGAACCTTGGCGAGATCATCAAGCCGGAAAAAGGTGCGTCTCTGCGGGAAACCATGCGCAGCTGCCTGTTGGCGGCAAAGGCTCAGGAAGAAAGGCTTGGAAGACTGATTCTCGCCCACCTGAACCATCCGAATTTCGGGTGGGGCATCACGGCCGAAGACCTTGCCCATGTGATCGAGGAGCAATTTTTCGAGGTCTATAACGGGCATCCGGGCGTCCGACATCTGGGTGATGCCAAGCACCCAGGAGTTGAAAAAATGTGGGATATTGCCAACACCATCCGACTATCCAGTCTGGGAGCAGACCCCCTCTATGGTATTGCATCGGATGATTCCCACCATTATCACGGGGGGGACGTCAAGCCCGGACGCGGTTGGATCATGGTCAGGGCCGCCTCCCTCAGTGCAGATGACATCGTGCAAGCTATGCGAAAAGGTGATTTCTACTCTTCAAGCGGCATCAGCCTTGAGCAACTTGATCGCGATCAGGACAAAGGGACGCTAAAATTCAGGATTAAGGGCGAAGCGGGCGAAAAATATACCACGCGTATCATTGGGACACGCCGCGATCAGCATACCAACCCTGAAAAAGTAGGCGAAGTTCTTGCTTCTTTTACCGGCACATCTGTTAGTTACTCCCTCAAGGAAAACGAGTTGTATTTTCGGGCTGAAATCACATCGGACAAAGCCCATCCGCTGCCCTCTTTTGCTGGACAAAAAAAAGAGGCTTGGATCCAGCCAATATGGGCAAAGCCGGCAAAGAAAGAATAAACCGGGCAAAATCCCCAGATGCCATTGTGTGGTTTAACTGGACAAAACCCGTTTAATCATCACTTGCAAACATTTCAGATATGGAACTAAACCAGCCTATCCGCGTTGTCAGTTGCCACGCCGAAGGCGAAGTTGGCGATGTCATTATAGGCGGAGTTGATCCGCCTCCAGGGGATACGCTCTGGCAGCAGCGTCAGTTTATTGAGGATGATGGGAAACTGCGCGCCGTGATGCTCAATGAACCTCGCGGTGGTGTATTCCGTCATGTGAACCTGATTGTCCCTGCAAAAGATCCGCTCGCTCAGGCAGGTTTTATCATTATGGAACCCGCGGATACACCACCCATGTCAGGATCCAATTCTATTTGTGTGGCAACAGTGCTTCTTGAGTGCGGAATTCTTCCCATAAGTGAACCTGAAACACGGATGATCCTCGAAGCTCCCGGCGGGTTGGTGCAAGTGCGCGCAACCTGCCAGGATGGAAAGGTAAAACGTGTTGAGATTACCAACGTGCCCTCCTTTGTTGATAAACTCGATTTTAGTTTAGAGGTCGAAGGAATGGGGTCATTTGAAGTCAGCACCGCCTATGGGGGTGATAGTTTCGTATTGATTGATGCGCAGGATGCCGGTTTCGAAATTGCGCCACATGAGGCTCGGGATATTGCTGAAGCCGGCATGAGAATCACAGCGGCGGCCAATGAGCAGATCGGATTCTATCACCCTGAAAATCCCGGCTGGAGCCATATCTCCTTCTGCCAGTTCACTGGACCACTGACGCGGAACCCAAACGGGGCGCTTACCGGCCGCAATGCGGTCGCCATCCGCCCCGGAAAAGTGGATCGCTCACCAACCGGAACCGGATGTTGCGCCCGCATGGCCTTACTCCACGCAAAAGGTCAAATGACGACAAAGGACCACTATATTGCTCAATCCATCATCGGTTCCGAATTTGACTGCCGGATTCAAAGCGCCACCACGCTGAGTGGAAGTAACACCCAGGCAATTATCCCATCTTTATCCGGAAGAGCGTGGATTACAGGAACTTATGAGCACACAATTGATCCTGATGATCCTTGGCCACATGGCTATCGCCTATCTGATACATGGCCTGAAATCTAGCTTTCTATAAAAAGAAAGAGCCGTTTTTCCTTGCGACTTGGCGCTGCAGGGAAAATCCTAAAGGCCATGAAAAGAAGAAACTTCATTAAAACTTCGGCAGCCGGTGCGGTAGCGGCCCCGACCATTATTCCTTCTACCGTTCTGGGCAAGGATGCCCCAAGTAATAAAATTACCCTCGGCTTGATAGGCTGCGGCGGTCAGGGCACGGGTAACATGCGCAACCTCATGAACAATGGGGAGATTCATACACTTGCCGTTTGTGACCCCGACAGGAACCATCGTGACAGCAGGAAAAAGATGGTTGATGACAAATACAAAAACACCGACTGCGCCGCCTACACTGATTACCGTGAACTCTGCGCCCGCGAGGATATTGATACTGTAATCGTCGGCACACCGGACCACTGGCACGGACTGGCCTGCATGGCAGCACTTCGCAATGGAAAAGATGTCTACTGCGAAAAGCCCATCACCCATCTTTTCGCTGAGGGACAAGCAGTCTACAAGGAAGCTGCTAAGCGCAAAGCCATCTTTCAGGTTGGCTCCCAGCAGCGCAGTGATACTCGCTTCCGAGTTGCTGCGGAAGCGGTTATGAACGGCCTGCTCGGAAAAATCAAAGAGGTCAAAGTTGGCCTTCCCACCGGTAATCAAACAAACGAGGAGGGCAAGGTCGCTCAGCCAATTCCTGCACACCTTGACTATGATCTTTGGTGTGGACCCAGCCGGATGCTACCCTTCCATCCCAAACGCCTCCACTGGAATTGGCGTTGGTGCCTTGATTACGGCGGCGGTCAGTTGATGGACTGGATCGGTCACCATAACGACATTGCCCACTGGGGATTGGAAATGGACAAGAGTGGTCCAATCAAGGTTGAGGCCAAAAAATTCCGTTACCCGGAAAAGGGTATGTATGACAACCCGATTGACTATGAGGTAGTTTCCGAGTATGCCGGCGGCTACACCGTCACGCTTTCCAACAGGCACAAGATGGGTAGTGGCAATCGCAATATGGGCACACAATGGATCGGCGAAAACGGCTGGATCTACGTTGACCGAGGACGTATCGAGGCTTCCAACAAAGAATGGATCATCGAGAAAAATGATCGTGGTCCGAAAAAAGCCTACAAGACACGCGGGCACCACCGCAACTTTGTCGATTGCGTCAAGAGCCGCGAACAGTGTATCTGCAACGCGGAGACAGGTCACCGTTCAGCCACTCCAGGCCACATCGGTTATGTTTCCGACCAACTCGGGCGTGCTATCAAATGGGACCCTGCCAAAGAAGAAGTAATTGGAGATCCAGAAGCTGAGAAGATCCTTAAGACTCTCAAATACCGTGGTGACTGGAAGCTGTAAAAACAGATTCCTCCCTTTCTTTTAAACGAAAAAAACGCGACAAGCCCGCTGCCGTAAGGCGGTGGGCTTGTTTGTTTTTTAATCTCATATTGCCTTTTTCTGGCCATGCGAATCGGAGCATCGATGATGCCGTGGCAACACAACAGGGTAAAGCCAACACAAATCCGCTTTTCGTTGCCGAAAGCTAAAACCCCCATCTGGTAACTTATTCTTTCCTCGGCACGCGACGGAAACTAACCGGTTTGACCTTATCCCAGTAATGTTGCGCTGTTTGCCCAAAACCCCTAGAAATTCAATCTGCTGAGGGGTTTGGTAATGCCACTTATTGCTATCGACTCAGATCACTCTCTTCTGGCTCCCGGAATAACTCCCAATAGTCAGGCAGCTGACAAATCAACTCACGGGCAATATCATACTCTGGATCAATGATGAATAATGGCGCAGGAAATATTTGCTATACTTTCAGTGACCGTAATTTGTCGACCTAGTAATGATGTCCTTTGCGCAAACTCTGACCTGCCAGGGTTCCTGACTCAGGACCAAGGAAGTAATTCAAGGCTTGCTG
>CALCSP010000108.1 GCA_937893785.1 uncultured Verrucomicrobiales bacterium | reverse complement strand
TATCCAGTGCTTTGCAGGCGGAGAGGAAAAGGTCCGGGTATGGTTTAATCCGCGTTACGTCATCCCGGTTTCGCAGAGCATCAAAATGTTGGCGGATTCCGAGTTTTTCCAACCATCCGGCAACCCATGCTCTTGATGAACTGGAGGCAACAGCGAGCTTTATCCCAGCGTCAGTTGCCCTTTCAAGGAATTCCCGGACACCTGGCCGGGCATCCTGAGTGGCGAGCTGCTCCCGAATTGCTTGCTCGCGCTTGATATTGATGGATGTCCAGTCGAACGCCCTCCCGGTACGCCTTTCAAGCTCATCCTCAGGATTGAATTGCCCGAAGTCACTTCCTACGCATTGTTTATAGGTTTCCAGTTCGAGAAACTGATCGTGGTCTGAGTAAACTGTTTTCCAGCTCTCATAGATGGCCGTTTCGGTATCCACAAGGAGCCCATCGAAATCAAAGATAATTGCCCGGGGCATGGTAGGTAATTTGGGGGAGACTAAACCTTTATTTTTTTGGCATATGCTACTGCTGCTAATGCAAAATTTTCGGCAATTGGTTTTAATTTACCCTGAAACATAAGGCCGAGGCGCAATGCTGGAAATCCACGCAGGGAAATTTTGCGCAATCCAGCCGGGATTTTAATGCCAGGTGCATCGATGGTGAGGCCATAGCCATACCCGCACTTGGTATACCTTGAGACCAGGTCCAGTGAGGTGACTTCCACTGTTGGATTCCATATCAGTTTTCTCTTTACCAGCTCATCCTGAAAAATGGTGTTAATTTCGTGTTCTGAGGAAAGCGAGATCAGTGGTTTATCGATCCTGTCGCCGGATTGTTTGGCGATGGCTGAGAAGCCCTTAATCTTATCATTATTCGGAGTAATCAGTATTAATGGTAGTCGCAGCAACTCGAGGGTCTTGATTGTCGAGGAGGTCGATTTTTGCAATGTGGAAATAGCAAAATCAATTTCTTGGTTGGCCAGCAACAATTCAATTTCTGAGGGCTTTACGGCTTCCTGCAGCGTCAGACGCAAACTGGGTACCTTGCGTTTTATGGTTTCCAGTACATCTGGGATATGGTTGGCCAATACGCTGCCGGAGGCGGCTAGTCTCAAGTGAGTGCTTTCTTCGCCACGCAACTTGGCAGCCATGTCAGGCAAGCCGGAAAAAAACGGAGCGATAAACTCGTGTAGTTCACTTCCGGCCGGGGTCAGGGCGAATGGCCTCCTGTTGAATAGCTTCACTCCCAGCTCACGCTCGAGTTGTAGCATTTGGCTGGAAACAGCCGGTTGCTGTATCCCATAGGGCATTTTGCGTACCGCAGGGGTGATGCCGCCGAATGTGGCCACATAATAAAAGAGTTCAAGGTGATGTACATTTGGTGGAGACATCCGGTCTTTTAAAAGAAATATATAGGATCTCTGCCATGACTTTTCATCCCATTTGTCTGAATTCCATCGAATTCACCTCATCACCCGTTCAAGGATGCATTTTTCGCGCTTTGGAGGGCGATACTTGAATATTCAAGGGTTTTGCTGCTCGGACAAAGGTAAAAAAGGGCTTGCCGGGCACCCTGATTTGTGGGAGCTTTCCCGCCCTCCATCGCTGGCGGATGAAATCTTATTTCAACTGCGGCAAATTTCCTCATCATTATCTTAGACTCTAGACGAAAATGTCTTACGCGATTTTTAAAACTGGTGGCAAGCAATATAAAGTTGCTGAAGGCGACAAGATTGATGTCGAGAAACTTGACCTTGAGGTTGGGGCATCTGCCACGTTCGAAGATGTCCTTCTCTATTCCGGGGATGACGGGGTGAAGATTGGCGATCCATTAGTCTCTGGTGCTAGTATTACAGTAGAGGTGGTTGAACAGCTTCGTGCGGCCAAGGTTACTGCATTCAAGTTTAAGCGCCGCAAGGGGCACCATAAGACCAAAGGGCATCGTCAGCCGCTGACACGACTCGCTATTACAGGTATCAGTGCCTGATTTGATTCAACCAAAACAACTTATTAGTCATGGCACACAAGAAAGGACAGGGAAGCGTTAAGAACGGTCGCGACAGTAATTCAAAACGCCGGGGTGTGAAAAAGTTCGGCGGAGAGCATGTTATCCCGGGTAATATCATACTCAGGCAGTGCGGCACCAAGTGGCGTCCGGGCAGCAACGTAGGTTTGGGGAAGGATTACACCATTTATTCGCTCGTTGAGGGCAATGTGCGTTTTGATCAGGGCGGTCGTAGGGTGAATGTTGATCCGGTTGCAACTGGAGCATAGCCCCACATTCTTTCCATCCGGTTTACCCGGTAAACTTTACTGTTTCGAAGTTCCTTGGAACCATCCATGAACGTGGTGCTTGTAGCACCTGAAATACCGCAAAATACCGGGAATATCGGTCGGCTTTGTTTGGCTTCAGGAGCAAGGCTTCATCTTGTTGAGCCGCTCGGTTTTGAAATCAGTGAGAAGCAACTTCGGAGGGCTGGTCTTGATTACTGGCAACACGTTGATACCAGAATATGGCCTTCTTTCCAACAACTGCGTGCGGCGGCGGCTGAGGACGCAAGGTTTTGGTTTTTTACAACGAAGGTAGAACGTAGTTACTGGGATGTTGATTTTGCAGGGGGGGATTATCTGGTGTTTGGCCGTGAAACGAAGGGATTACCCGAGAGCATGCTTGCTGAGAATGAAGCAAGTTGTGTGACAATTCCCATGCAGGAAGCTGTACGCAGTATCAACCTGGCCACTTCAGTTGGAATTGCGGCCTATGAAGCCTTGAGACAAATTTCTAGGAGTTGAAACGAGTAGCATGTCAGGAGTGTATTCTGGTCGAGGTATTGCTTACCCTTGACCTTAGCCGTTGTACGGCTTGATTGGGGCATGACCTGCGCCACGTTACCCGCCGCCTCTGCCAGTTTGAAAGAGGTCAAGTCCGATCCGCTTCTGAGGGCAGTTAATTTGCGGCGGCAATTCTCGATGGGGGTTTCTACCGTGGAGGTTCTTAAGGGAGTGAACCTTGAAGTGGGGAGGTCTGAGATCTTGTTCCTGAGAGGAGCCTCCGGTGCCGGGAAAACCACCCTTCTCTATATTCTTGCAGGGCTTGAGCGACCGGATTCAGGCGATGTTTTACTAGATTTTCCGGGGCAGGCCGGCGGGCAATCCCTTTATTCGCTCAAAAAACGTCATCAGGCTCAAGTGCGCAATTTACAAACAGGATATGTGTTTCAGCACTATTGCCTGTTGCCTGACCTTACGGCTCTAGAGAATGTCTGCCTGCCGGCAATGATGGCCGGGGGTGGCCAGAGAGACCGCGCAACGGATTTACTTCATCGCGTTGGCCTCAGTGACCGTTTGCATCATCGTCCTGCCGAGCTTTCGGGTGGAGAGCAGCAGCGTGTTGCTATCGCTCGCTCCTTGATTAATGACCCGGAAATCCTTTTTGCGGACGAGCCCACTGGAAATCTGGACTCGATGACCGGCAGCGGCGTCATGGAGACATTGTTGGAGATTGCCGGCGAAGCTAAAAAAACATTGATCGTAGTGACGCACGATTCCAAGTTAGCCAGCCTCGGTGACCGTCAATTGGAGCTTGCCGATGGACGCATAGTCGACTGAACCGTTTCAAAAATCCTATCATGCACATATACATTGATGGCGAGTATTTCGCGCAACAGGATGCTAAAATATCCGTATTTGACCACGGTTTACTATATGGTGATGGGATTTTCGAGGGGATCCGCTTTTACAATGGCCGAGTGTTTCGCCTGCAGGAGCACATAAAGCGTTTATTCATCTCGGCTAAGGCGATCCTGCTTGAGATTGGCATGACGGAAGCTGAGATCACCGAGGCGGTATGTGACACGATTCAAAAAAATGGCCTCTCTGATGGATACGTGCGTCTTTTGGTGACTCGCGGTGTCGGCAGCCTTGGCCTTAACCCCTTTGCATGTAAGAAGGCATCTATCATTATTATTGCCGATAAGATTGCCTTGTATCCTGAGGAAAAATATCAGGTGGGCTTAAAACTGGTCACCTGCTCGATCCGGCGTCCGGCACCCGATGCGCTCAGCCCCTCGGTAAAATCTCTCAATTACCTGAACAATGTGATGGCCAAGGTTGAGGCTATCCAAGGTAATGCGGAGGAAGGATTGATGCTGAATGCTCAGGGATACATAGCGGAATGCACCGGAGATAATATTTTCGTGGTGCGTGATGGCCGTGTTTACACGCCACCTTCTGCCGCCGGCGCCTTGCCGGGAATCACCCGCGACGTTATATTTGAAATTGCCGCCCAGCTCAATCTTGAGCTTAGGGAAGCTGATTTGACACGATATGACATCTTTGCGGCAGAGGAGTGTTTTCTAACCGGGACCGCTGCAGAGGTAATTGCTGCCGTGGAACTCGATGGTCGCCCGATTGGCAATGCAAAGCCTGGGCCTGTTACCGAGCGTTTTATCGATGCATTTCGCAAGCTTGCAGGCAGTGAGGGACACGCAATAGGGCAATAGACTGGCTGATTAGGGTTGTTAGTCAGAAGTTGGGTCGTGGCTGAGGGACAATAATCGGTAACCCATCGTATGCGCGCCGGAGATGGGCGGCTTGCAAAGGAGGTAGCAGGTGAATTGAGGGGTCCAGCTACTTTTTAGGTTTTAACCGGCTTATCATGATTTTCCAGCAGCATAAAAATTGCTATTCTCGCGTTGAGATGGGCTCTGTGCTGGGTAGATTTCATTCATGAGATGCGATGTTTGCCAAGATAAGAATGCTACTGTCTATCTTACCCAGATTGTCGACGGGCAGATGCAAAAGGTGAACCTTTGCGATGCGTGCGCCAAGGAAAAGGGGGTCACTGATCCTACAGGGTTTGCTTTGGCTGATCTGTTATTAGGTCTGGGCTCTGATGAGAAGGTGAACTTGCCAGGGGATGAGCTGACTTGTGAAACATGCGGATTTACCCAGTCAGGGTTCAAGAAAAACGGGCGCTTGGGATGTAGTGAGTGTTATCAGGTGTTCGGTGGTGGACTGGACAGTCTGGTCAAGGCGATGCATAAAGGCACACTCCACGTTGGCAAAGTTCCTACTCGTTACAAGGTAACCAAGCAGTTTACCGACCAGATTACCGAGCTGAAGCAGCGCCTTAAGATTGCTATTACTGATGAAAATTTTGAAGAGGCGGCGAAGTTGCGCGATGAAATCAAGTCGGCTGAAGATGAGTTTGTATGTGCTAAAGAGCAGTAACGCTGCTGGCTTTAGTTTGATGGCAACGTATCGATGATGCAGTTTAAAACTATCCTTAACAACCCTGCCGAGTGGATGCTTTCCGCCGGTCCACTCGGTGAGATTGTTATCAGTAGCCGGATTCGCCTTGCGCGGAATCTTTCAGGCCACTCATTCCCTGGATGGGCTACTGAGGAGGACAGGATGCTTGTTCTGGATGCGGTTAAGCCCACAGTGGATACGCTCAGCGAGATGCGGGGTGCTTTCTCATCGGACTTGCGTAACCTGTCGACAATTCGCAAGCAGGTGCTTGTGGAGCGTCATTTGATCAGCCGGGAACAGGCTGCAAAGGGTAACGGCAGTGCGGTAGTTATGAACCGCAAACAGACGCTTTGCATCATGATCAATGAAGAGGATCATTTACGCATGCAGTCGATTAAGCCGGGCTTGAACCTAAAGTCGGCTTTTAATATGATCGATAAGGTTGATACAAAGCTCGAGGAGCATATTGATTATGCATTTGATAATCAGCATGGTTACCTGACGGCATGCCCGACAAACCTCGGTACCGGCATGCGTGCTTCCGCGATGCTGCATCTCCCTGCTCTGGTTCTTTCGGAACAGATTAATCAGGTTATTCAGGCTGTTAACAAGATCGGGCTAGCTGTGCGCGGTCTTTATGGAGAGGGAACAGAGGCTCTTGGTAACCTGTTTCAGGTTTCAAATCAGCATACGCTGGGCGAGAAGGAAATTGAGATTGTTGCTCGGCTTGAGAAGGTGATCAGGCAAATTATAGAGCACGAAAAAAATGCTCGAGCAGCGCTATTTGAAGATCGAAGGGCAATGCTTGATGACAAGGTTGGAAGGGCTTATGCTATTTTGAGGCATGGTCACATTATCTCGACTAAAGAGGCTCTTGAGTTGCTGTCCATGCTGCGGGCGGGAGTTGACCTTGGTTATTTTACCAATGAAGTCAGGGGAATCATTGATGTCTTGTTCATGGAGATTCAACCGGCTCATCTGCAGATGCGAGCAGATAGTAAGCTCGGGGTTGAGGAACGGGATATTCTTCGCGCGGAAATTATGCGTGACGAGTTGAAAATACTTCCTGAGCCGGGTAAGTTACCTGAGCAATACCCGGAAACCAAAGGCAATCAGGATGTTGATGAATAAAAAAAGTGAGTCAATAAGGTTCTATTTGCTGGTCGAGAATTACCATGATGAATAATTTTACCCCCAGAGCCCAACAAGTGCTGGCTCTTGCCCGCAAGGAGGCAGACCGATTTAATCACAATTACGTGGGAACCGAGCATTTGCTCCTTGGCTTAATCAAGCTAGGACAGGGTGTTGCTGTCAATGTATTGCAAAAAATGGGGCTGGATCTGGAAACGGTGCGCATGGAAGTGGAAAAGCAGGTTGGCTCCGGGCCGGAGACGAAGATGGTGGGAAACATTCCCTACACTCCCCGGGTCAAGAAGGTGCTCGCTTTGGCAGGAAAGGAAGCCAAGGCTCTGAATCATTCTTATGTGGGCACCGAGCATATCTTGCTTGGATTGTTACGTGAGGGGGATGGAGTGGCGGCCCGGGTGCTGAAAAGTCTCGAGATCGACATTGAGTCAACCCGCAACGAAATTTTAAAGGAACTGGACCCCAACTTTACTCCGGGAGAACTTGGTGAAGAGGATGAGGAGATTTTTGAGGATCTTGAAGGTGGCGGTGGTCGACGGGAAAGCAAGACACCCGCATTGAGAGCGTTTGGTCGGGATCTTACTGATCTCGCGGAAAAGGGTGAGTTGGATCCGGTAATTGGACGTGTAGAGGAAATTCAGCGTGTGATCCAGATCCTGTGCCGGCGAACCAAGAATAATCCGGTGCTTATTGGTGAAGCCGGGGTTGGTAAAACGGCCATCGTTGAGGGACTTGCTCAGGAAATTGCCGCAGGCAATGTGCCGGAACTGTTGCGTGAACGCAAGGTGGTGACTTTGGACCTTGCGCTGATGGTTGCCGGAACCAAATATCGTGGACAATTTGAGGAACGTATCAAGGCGGTAATGGATGAAATTCGCCGTGCGAAGAACGTGATTTTATTCATTGATGAGTTACACACGATTGTTGGTGCCGGTTCAGCAGAGGGTGCTATGGATGCTTCAAATATTATTAAGCCGGCCCTTAGTCGGGGTGAGTTGCAGTGTGTCGGTGCAACCACTCTCAATGAATACCGTAAGTATATCGAGAAGGATGCCGCCTTAGAGCGGCGTTTCCAAACTGTAAAAGTGGAGGAGCCAAGCGCGGAGGATGCCATCAAGATCCTTCACGGGTTGCAACACAAGTATGAGTTGCATCATAAGGCAAAATATACAGTAAAGGCGATCGAGTCAGCGGTGACGCTTTCGGAGCGGTATCTAACAGGTCGATTTTTGCCCGACAAGGCAATTGATATAATGGATGAGGCTGGTGCCAAGGCTCGAATTAGCGTAATGACCCGCCCACCAGAGTTTAAGGACCTGGAGTCGAGTATTGAAGAGATTCGCATCGAGAAGGAAGAGGCGATAAAGGGGCAGGATTTCGAAAAGGCTGCATCCCTGAGAGATAAGGAAAAACAGACAAAGAAAAAGCTTGAGGACATGCTCGAGGAATGGCGTTCAAACAGTGAGGAGGAGACGATCGAGGTCAATGAGGATGATATCATGGCGGTTGTGGCCAAATGGACTGGGGTTCCGCTGCAGAGGATGGAGGAAGCCGAGGCAGAAAAACTCTTGCGAATGGAAGAAGAGCTGCGTAGCCACGTGATTGGTCAGGATGAGGCCGTGACTGCGATTTCAAAGGCCCTTCGGCGTTCTCGGGCTGATCTCAAGGATCCGCGCCGTCCAATCGGTTCTTTCATTTTCCTTGGACCTACTGGTGTCGGTAAGACGTTTCTAGCCCGAAACCTTGCGGAGTTCATGTTCGGAGATCCGGATGCGCTTATT
>CALCSP010000107.1 GCA_937893785.1 uncultured Verrucomicrobiales bacterium | reverse complement strand
TTACATGCTCTTCTACAATCTGGATGCCTTTCTAGAGAATCCAGCCATCTTCTTTCATTTCCTGCAGGGCGGCATGGCCAGTCACGGAGGAATCCTTGGACTGGTGGTCTTTACCTACATTTTTGCCAGAAGAAAAAAAATCAGCTGGCGCGGCATTGGCGATAACCTCTGCACGGTTGCTCCTGTCGGACTCTTCCTGGGAAGGATGGCCAACTTCATCAACGGCGAACTCTACGGAAGAAAAACAAACCTGCCGTGGGCAGTCCAGTTTCCAGAAGAAATCCGAGAGGCGAATTTTCTCTCTCCGGAAAATCTCACTCGTGCCGACTTGGGGCGCGAACTTGCCCCCTTAAACATCCCATCCGGTCCATCCGCTGACAGCGGAAATACCGAAATCATCGAGACCGCGCGTGACAATGAAGCCGTGCAGGAAATCCTCCGTGAATACCTCAACGCACGTCATCCCTCGCAAATCTACCAGGCCTTGCTTGAGGGACTCGCACTTTTCCTCATTCTTTATATCCTTCGCTGCAAACACCCCGGGTTGCGCCCCGGCATCCTCACCGGAATTTTCTTCATTGGTTACGCACTCTTCAGAATTATTGGAGAGGTATTTCGCGAGGCTGCTGATGGATACATAGGACTCTTTACCCGTGGGCAGTTCCTCTCACTCTTTATGGTAGCTATCGGGCTCTTGTTTATTATTTCAGCTTTCGTGTGGCCCAGTCGGGGAACAACACAACCCGGTAACAAAAAAGCTCGGGACAGCGAGTCCCAAACATCAGGCAGCTAAAGGAACGGAGCTCAAAAAAGAGCTCTCCTGCATCGCCCCTCAAGCCCCTATAAACAGGACTCATTCCATTTGTTTTACAGTAATGATGAGGATTGGAGCAAACGCCTCCAATAACAGTCCATCTCTCTCTTACGGAACATGCCAATTTTATTTGAAATTCTTAAAAATATGGAAGACTTTAATATTTAACACCAAAGCGTCACCTTCGCAGGGTTTTCATCAAATGTCGGGAAATTACATCTCTTTCATGGATTTTAATCCATTTATTGCTAACGGCTTATCATTCGCATTCGAAAAAGCATCTGCATCGGGAATCGCCATTTGCGTAGCGCTCTTTGTGCTCTCCAGCTTCAGCTGGACGGTGATGATCACCAAGTTCCTGATGGTCAGACGCGTGAAGCGGCAAAATGCGGAATTTCTCGCGGCTTTCCAGCAACACCATGACCCCCTTGAACTTTGGCAGAGCAAAGAGGCTGCAGGTGATGTTCCCCTTGCCCAACTTTACCGGGCAGGATCTCGGGAAATGCTTCATCACTTAACCGGCAACCCGACACAACAGGATGAGCATTTCACCACTGACCTTGAGTTCGCAGGAAAGCTCAAGCCCAGCCAGATGAACCCTGTTGATTGTGCCATGGAGCAATCCATTGGTAAAAACATCGGCCGTATGGAAAGCCAGATGGGATTACTGGCAACCGCCGTAAGTGGAGCTCCCTTCCTTGGGTTACTTGGAACGGTATGGGGAGTCATGGATACCTTCAGCGGCGTAGCAAGTGCCGCCGGAGCAGCCAGCATGAAGACGATGGCTCCTGGCGTCTCTGCAGCCCTTCTAACCACCGTCATTGCCCTACTCGTAGCTATTCCTGCCATGTTTGGATACAATTATCTGGTGAACAGTATTAAGAGCCTGATTGCTGAACTTGATAATTTCCGCAATGAACTGCAGGCATCATTTGAACGCTGGTATGTCGATCACGGTCGCCTAGCTTCCACACCTGCCGTCACCGGGCGCAGGTTAAGTGCCTCAGACCTGGTAAACGGAACACTTCCGGAAACCGACAACCAGCCCGGGCACCGCATTGTCAGGAGAAACCCTGTCCCTGAAGAGGAACAAGTCGGTCTCGAAGCATAGAGAAAATAGCAAAGAGCATGCGCCAAGCAAGGAATCGCCATTCACTCAGTTCACTCTCCGAGCTGAATATAACCCCCCTGCTTGACCTTGCTTTTGTGTTGCTAATCATCTTCATGATCACCGCTCCCTTCCTTGCGGAAAGCGCCAACTTGATCATTCCGTCTAGTAAAGCCTCCAACGAGGCCATTGACCCATCAAAAGTCTTTACCGTGTCCATAGACAAGAACCTCTCGACAGAACTCGACGGGAAGTCCGTTGAACAGCAATCCCTGCCTACCGAGATACGCCAGCTTCAGGAACTGCACCCGGGCATGGGTGTCATCATCAAGGCTCACCACCAGCTGCAGGTTCAGGAACTGGTCGGCGTAATGGATGCAATTCGTGCCGCCGGGGTCGCCAAAGTCGGTGTTGTCACCAAGCCCGCCACCGAGTGAAGCACACCGGCCATCGCACCCACTGTGGACACCAGCCCGACATTCCGTAAAAACCTGCTGATCACCTCGATCGTCCATGTTGTGGTGATTGTCTGTATCTGCCTCTTGGCAACACATCAAGGCAGTGCGCGCAAGGCATCAGCGCAAATAGCACCTCCATTACCTAAAGAAGATGTGACATGGGTCACTCCTGCCAAGCAAATCGAGAAAGAGAGCCAAAAGGTTACACGCTTGCCCGTGCTGGAAGATCGCAACCGAGAGAATGATCCGCCAAGTGACATTGTTCTCCCGGTCGCTGAACCAAAGCCTGAGCCAAAGCCTGAGCCAAAGCCTGAGCCAAAGCCTGAGCCAAAGCCTG
>CALCSP010000106.1 GCA_937893785.1 uncultured Verrucomicrobiales bacterium | reverse complement strand
TTAATGATCACCTATACGGGGAGGGTGCTCCAGCTGGGCGGAATGCTTATATAACGGATCATTACAGGCGCTTTATAGTGCCCGATGAGATTAGGCAAAAACTGGAATCTTTGGGCTTCGACATTCAATTCTTTGAGGAAGGGCAGGGGTTTTCTATATACAAGGATGATGACCCTGTCTTGTTGCGCGTAATGGCAAAAAAAATGTCCGTAAATTGAGTGGTTCATCTTGCTGTATTTCTTACCCATTTCCATTAATGCGATTATCATTAATTGAGCTTCATCGAAAAACCCGTAGACCATTGGAGGCATGGTGGGCAAAGGTCTTCCTTGTTCCAATTGCCTCTTTTCTTACCTGGCTTTTACTTAGGGTTTTCCCGAGAATACATCCCAATCATGTGACCACTTTCTCACTGATTTTGGGTTTGGCTTCTGGGTTGTTGTTTGTGGTCGGAGAAACCATCACAGCGGTTATTGTTTATCAGTTTTGTATGGCTCTCGACTGGGTTGATGGCAAGGTGGCGAGATTGACCGGCAAGACGTCTGCATTTGGAGCATTTTACGATGGGCTCGTCAATCATCTGGTTTATATATTTAACGTCATTGGTTTGAGCTTCGGAATCGGTCTGACTTGGCATTCAATGCTTCTTGTTGTTTCCCTACTTGGACTCAGGGCTATAAATAATTATTTAAATGATTTCTTGGAACTGGAGGTAGAAGGAAGCTGGTCACATTTCGTGGCTGAAGAAAAGAGCTGGCTGACCCGGAACGGGTTGTTACCGCCGGGAAGTTTCCCTGACAAACATGCAATCATGTTCCTTATGTGTCCGCTTGCTGGTCAACTGTCAGGAAATGCTCTTTATGCACTTGGGGGCATGATGCTGATCCTACTTATGGACTCGGCCTTAATTGCACTGAAGGTTCGGAAGGCTACGCGTAGGCTCATCCAGTAAGAGCAACCATTTGAATTCAAATTCTAGGCGATTGATTGTTTGACGTGTCAAGCCGCCCCTCCATTCTCATCGTTGGCCAGACGCCGCCTCCCTTTCATGGGCAAGCGGTGGCGACGAAGATTTTGTTCGACCATGATTGGCACGGGCTACAAGTATTACGTCTTCGTATGGCATATAGCAGTGGTGAGGCTGATGTCGGAAAGTTCGGTTTCGGGAAGCTCTTGCATTTAATGGCGCTGATCCTGAAATCTTGGTGGATTCTTATTCGTAATCGTCCTTGTGTGCTCTATTACCCCCCCGCTAGCCCGAACCTGATACCAGTCTTAAGGGATATCGTCTACTTGCTAGCAGTCAGGCCGTTTTCGAATAGAATCATACTGCACTATCATGCCGGAGGATTGCCTGAATACGTTGATTCCATGAACCCGTTTTTACGCTTTCTTGCGCGTTGTGCTTATGGAAGGGCGAAAGTAAGCATTGAAATTTCCAAAAGCGAAATGGGACCCGGGGTGGCTTTTGCTGCTGAAAATCGCTTCCATGTTGCCAATGGCTTGGATGTTCCTGTTATCAGTGATCTGGAACCAAGTTTGGATCCCCCGGTTTTTCGTATTCTCTACATAGCTGGATTGCGCAAAACCAAGGGAGTGATGGATATTATCGAAACCGCCATAGCCCTGAGATCACATGATAGAGACTTCATTATTGATGTTGTTGGGCCGTGGCAAGAGGAGGATACTCGCCGTTGTTTTGAAAGTGCTGTTGCGCAAGCTGATGTTGCTGATTGCATTGTCATGCATGGACGAATAACAGGTGAAGAAAAATGGCTACTTTATCGCAAGGCATCCTTGTTCTTTTTTCCTTCTTATTACGAGAGTGAAAATTTCCCCCTAGTGCTAATTGAGGCAATGGCATTCAGTTTGCCTGTGGTCGCAACCCGTTGGAGGGGTATTCCTGAAATGGTTGTGGATGGAGAGACAGGAATACTTTGTGAGATCAGATCAACAGAACAGTTTAGTGATGCCATTGTGGATTTGATGACGGATACAAAGAAAAAGGATGCTATGTCCTTTGCTGCACAATCTAGGTATCAGTCAAAATACACGCAGGCTGCTTTTCTTGAAAGTATGCGTAGAGCTTTTGATGTGGCGGTTGTGAAGGAGGAGGGCAACTTATGATGCGCGTATTTTTAGCGATCATTATTTTTCTGGGTTACCTTTGGATTGCAGTGGTTGGAACTGGGACCAAGGTCGTTTTCCAGTGGCCTGGATTGATGCTACTTGGATTTGGGTTTGTGATGCTGCCCCTATTTCGCTTCAGGGTCCATTCAGTCAGGATATCTTCTCTTTGTGCCCTAGCGGTGGTGGTTTTGTTTGCTTATATGGCCATTAGGGCCTGGGTATCACCTGTTTATTATTTGGCTCGTCTTGACGTCATTCTGATACTTACGCTGTTTGGGTTCTATACAGTTTTTTCAACGTGTCTTTCTAGTTCCCTTGCCCGGTTGTATTTTCTATTTTTTTTACTGCTACTTGGTGTCATAAACACTAGCTTGGCCGTTTATCAACTTCAGGTAGACCTTAGTTTCAATATCTTACCCGGGTATGAAAGACAAGGATCGGGAGGGCAGCTGTTGCGGCCTGGAGGGTTCTTCAATTTACATCCACACTTTGCCGGTTTTCTTGGCATTCCTGTTCTTTTTGGGATGGCGATTGGGTTGTTTGCACCTGTTTCCAAATGGGTTAGGACTGCCGCTCTGATGTGTGCGGCAATAGCGCTTTTAGGGATTGCCTTGAGCCAAAGTCGGGGTGTGTTTCTGGGATTAGTTCCTGGCGGGGTGCTTATTGCCACGGTGTTTTTAATTAGGCGTCGATGCGTGGGACAGTTTCCATTGGCTTTCAGAAATCATAAAGTTTGGCTATTGGGCATTCTTGTTACGGTTTCTGTGATCGCAACTATTGCATTTTCCGCATTTAGTAAGCGGTT
>CALCSP010000105.1 GCA_937893785.1 uncultured Verrucomicrobiales bacterium | reverse complement strand
TGTCTTTGAATCCAGTAGTACTTCTTTCCCGTCGGTGACTACCCTTGGCGGGTCATAGAACCTGTCATTGTGATTGACCTGCTGGCGCAACCGTTCCTTGATCGGTGGTTTGATGCTTTTGTAACCACGGCTGAGGATTGCCACTTTCCTTCCTCCGGCTGTCAAGGCACGCGCGAATTTCTCTACCACCGGAGTTTTTCCCGTTCCGCCGACAGTCAGGTTGCCAATGCTTACCACCAAACAACCTAGATTATGCTCGCGTTTTATACGGTTACGATAAAGCCAAAGCCGTATGCATACCAGACCTCGATAGATCACAGAAAGGCCGGATAGGAGCAGCCGCAGGATGTTGGCACGGAACCCCTTGCGTCGATTCAGGATGACATCGATTGCAAATTGTTCGAGTTCCTCAAGGTTCTCTTTCATCAGGTGATGGCTAATGGCCACACTCTTTACCCATAGCAGATGTCGCTACTGCTTGCCACCACGCCTTCTTTCCATTAATCAGTTTACATGGAACGACCTGAAGGCCGGCAAGCCGATCAACTGCGCCCTATTTCATTTGTGCCTGATATTGCACCTCATGCCACTGGCTCTGTGCTAGTGAGTTTTGGCAATACCAGGGTGATTTGTACTGCCATGGTGCAGTCCGGTGTTCCGCGCTGGATGAAGGAGCAAAACGTGCCGGGAGGCTGGCTTACCGCCGAGTATTCGATGTTGCCCTACTCAACGGGCGGCGGTCGCAAACCTCGTGATATTGCCAGGGGTAAACTTGACGGGAGAAGCTCGGAGATTCAGCGGCTCATCGGTCGATCCCTTCGCGCTGTCGTTGATTTGAAACTCCTTGAGGCCCATACTGCTTGGATTGATTGTGATGTTTTGCAGGCGGATGGTGGTACTCGTACGGCATCCATCACGGGAGCATCAGTTGCATGTGCCATCGCCTTTGAGCGCATGGTAGCTGAAGGAAGGTTGAAAACTTCCCCGTTGACCGGTCATGTCTCAGCGGTGAGCTGCGGGGTTTACAAGGAGGAAGCCATTCTTGATTTGTGTTACCTCGAGGATCGTGACGCCAGTGTGGATTTTAATATCGTGATGACTGAGGATTCCCAGTTTGTGGAACTACAGGGATCCGGTGAGGAGGCTACCTTTAGCAGTGAGGAGATGTCCACGATGCTGGAGCTGGGAAGGAAAGGAATTCGCGAGATTGCCGAGCTTCAAAGGCAGGCAGTCCACGCGGCACTTGGTGATGCCGATGGGGATGCGGCACAGAGATTAGCTGAGCATTTTAATTAACCCTGAGCGGATAATCTTCTTAATGGTCTTTGCATAGAGAATCACCGCATTATAGTTGCGCGCAAGATGGCTTCTATTGATCTGGATAAAATTGTTGCCGCTGCAAAGGATGCAGGTGAGGAGATTCTCAATGTCTACGCACGTGACTTTGATGTTGAATTCAAAGTTGATGATTCCCCGCTAACCGCAGCGGATCAGGCGGCCAACGCGGTAATCATGGATGCGTTAAGGACACATTATCCCGGCATACCGGTGATCTCTGAGGAAAACAGGGAAGTTCCTTATTCAGAACGTTCGGGGTGGGAAGAATTTTGGCTTGTTGATCCATTGGACGGCACAAAGGAGTTTGTGAAGAAGAATGGTGAATTTACCGTGAATATTGCTTTGGTAAAACACGGGGCGCCTGTGGCGGGTGTTGTTTATCGGCCGGTAGACCGCACATTATATTGTGCTGAGTCTGGTTCAGGTGCCTTCAAGTCATCCGGTCATGCAAGTCCGGAAAAGATTTACAATGACTGCCATTACCTATCCCGTGAAGAGGTTACCGTGGTGGCAAGCCGTTCTCACCGGACACAGGAAACGGACGATTTTATCGAAGACCTGCGTGGAAAAGGAAAGTCGGTGGATTGTATTGCGACCGGCAGTTCCCTTAAGTTGTGCCTAGTGGCTGAGGGGGCTGCTAATGTTTATCCACGCTTTGGTCCCACTATGGAATGGGATACCGGTGCCGCTCAAAGTATTGTTCTTGAGTCCGGTAGGCAGGTTCTCGAGTATCCGGCAGGTGAGCCGCTTACTTACAATAAGCCGTCCCTCAAAAATCCCTGGTTTGTAGTAGAATAGTTATTGTAAGAACACCCATTATTATTGCCTCGACCCACGGCAATACCTTTTAACCTGAACGAATTCATCGACTGAGTAGCCTCTGTTGGCCAACTATCATGTTAGTTATTGTGTTTGGTGCCGGTTTCATCGGCAAACCGTTATGCGACCTCTTGAAGGAGCAAGGGCATGATGTGATTCCGGTGGTCAGGCACGCAACTGATGGTTATTTCGCATGTGACATAACCGATTGCCGGGCATTGGAGAATCTCCGGGCTGAAGTGGGATCGGTGGATGTGATAGTGCATTGTGCGTCCAGTTCAAGGCGTGGCAGTGAGGATCGAATTTCCCGTTACAGGGCAGTATACCTTGAAGGATGCCACAACATAGTCCGGGTCTTTTCTCCGGCCCGACTGGTTTTTGCCAGCAGTTCGAGCGTATATGGGCAGACTGATGGCTCCATTGTTAATGAGTCATCAAGAACTGATCCTTCGACGGAAACGAGCAGAATTCTACTTGAGGCTGAGCAGGTGGCGCTGGCATCTGAAGGGATGGTGGCGAGGTTGGCCGGAATATTTGGTCCCGGCAGATCATACCTGCTGAAACGTTATCTGGAAGGCAGTGCCAGCATTGACGGCGAAGAGTCGGATTCCCCCGGGAGATGGATCAACCAGATTCATCGTGATGATGCGGCTTCCGCTCTGGCACACCTTGCCCAGATGAGTGAAGGATCCGGTATTTATAACGTTTGTGATGAGACTCCCCTCAGTCAGCGTAGTTGCTATAATGCATTTAATGAAATGTTTGACCGGGGTATTCCTGAGGTTTTGCCACCCGATAAGGAAAGGGTTCGAGGTTGGTCCAATAAGCGAGTATCAGGAGCAAGGCTTCGAGCTACTGGATGGGTTCCCCGTTATTCATCCTATTTTGATGCTCTAGAACATGACCCAGAATTACTGCCGTCTATCATATCATAAAAAATCCTGCTCATTGGCAATGGTGTCATGGGCTTTATTATTCATGGAACCCAGATAACAATGATCTTTTACCTAAAATATTTCAGTGCCCTGACTATTGTGAGTGCGATTATCCTTCATGCTTTTAACGTGCATCCATGGAATGTGATGGTTCACCTCGTAGGCGCCTGTACCTGGACAGTGGTGGGATTTGCTTGGAAGGAAAAAAGCATTCTCCTTAATTTTTTCCCACAGGTATTCATCCTTGGGGCAGGGCTTATCTGGGAATTCTTTATCCAGAAATAAGCACAAGTATGCTGCCCGGCGCTGGAATTTTACCGGGGAAAAGGATTCACTAACGTGCTGTGCCTAGGCAAGAATGGGTTTGACGACACTGGCTGGCTTAACTCCGGTCAATCGGTAATCCAGTCCTTGGAACTTGTGGCTAAACCTCTTGTAATCAATGCCAAAGAGATGCAGCAGCGTGGCATGCAGATCCCTTACGTTAACGATGTCTTGGACGGAGTTATAGCCGAGCTCATCCGTTGCTCCATGGCTGACCCCCCCCTTGATGCCTCCACCGGCCATCCACATTGAGAAGCCCTTGATGTGATGGTCTCGCCCGTTGCCTTGAGCCATCGGGGTGCGTCCGAATTCACCACCCCAGATAACGAGCGTGTCATCGAGCATTCCGCGTTCCTTGAGATCTTTAATCAGGGCAGCACTTCCACGGTCTACTAGGCCTGCCGTGTTCTTTGAGGCATTCTTGATTCCACCGTGGTGATCCCATCCACGATGGTAAAGCTGGATGAATCTTACGCCGCGCTCGGCCAAGCGTCTTGCAAGAAGGCAGTTTGAAGCAAAGGATCCATCACCAGGCTTGGCACCATAAAGGTCAAGAATATGCTGAGGTTCATCAGAGACATCCATAAGGCCGGGCACAGAAGCCTGCATCTTGAATGCCATTTCATACTGGGCAATCCGGGCTGCTATTTCAGGATCCTCGGCTTGCTGATTATGAATACCGTTAAGGGCATTTACGGTATTGACTAATGCACGCTGGTCATCCTTGCTGACCCCTTTCGGGTTGGTTACATAAAGAACCGGGTCACCCTTGGAATGAAAGGGAACTCCCTGAAAGCGGCTTGGGAGAAATCCACTGTGCCACTGCCTAGCGGCAATTGGCTGGTTCTGTCCACCTCCGACAGAAGTGAGCACGACGTAGCCGGGAAGATTTTCTGTTTCTGCTCCCAACCCGTAGAGCAACCAGGATCCCATTGAAGGCCGGCCGGAGATTTGTGTGCCGGTATTCATGAAAGTATGAGCAGGATCATGGTTGATTTGCTCGGTTACCATGGATCGGACGATGGCGATTTCATCGGCGACAGAGCCGATTTCGGGCAGAATGGAGGAGATATGCTGGCCAGATTTACCGAAATGTTTGAATTCATGCTGCGGTCCAAGGACTTTTAAGTTGTTCCTCTGCCCTTGAAGTTGTGCAATGGGTTGTCCCTTGGTAAAGGACTGTGGCATTGGCTTGCCGTTCATTTTGGCCAGTTCGGGCTTGTAGTCTAGGGTCTCCAGATGTGAGGGGCCACCGGCCATGCAAAGGTGGATGACACGCTTAGCCTTTGGCGGATGGTGTGGTTTCTTAATCACACCAGTCCATTTTTCGGCAGAGTCGGCAGCTTCAAGATCGTTGTTTAACAGTGAAGCCAAAGCAACGGAACCTATTCCTGCACTGGAGCGGTTCAGGAAGGATCGGCGGGTTATCTGGAGATCAGCAGGTGTCATTTTAGTATCGGGTGATTGTTTCGTGAAGGTTGAGAATCGTTCTGGCAATAGCTGTCCAGCTTGCGAGCTCTGCCGGCGGTATATCTTTTGGCGGAGTTTGCAGTCCAACGGTATTAAGCTCGACTGCTGATTTTTCATCGTCTGCGTAGCGTTTGAGTTGAGCTGTCTGCAGTTCAGCAAGGAGCTTGACTTCCTGTGGGGATCCATTGCGGGAGAGGGCCACATTCATGGCCCAGTCAATGCGCGACTTCTGATCTTTTCCGCCTTCATTGATGATGCGTATTGCAAAGGCTCGTGCTGCCTCGACGTAGGTGATGTCGTTGAGCAGGACAAGAGCCTGAAGGGGGGTGTTTGAACGTGGCCTTTCTGCTGTGCATTCCTCACGACTCGGGGCATCGAAGGCCAGCAGGCTAGGATGAAGGAAACTTCGCTGCCAGTGTGTGTAGAGTGCTCGGCGATACTGATTTTCACCCGTGTCATGGGCATACCTTCGTGTTGGGAAATTCAGGTGTCGCCAGTAGCCGGCGGGTTGATAGGGCTTATTGCTGCGCCCACCCAGCCTTTCATTGAGCAGTAAGCCAAATGCCAGTGCATTGTCTCGAACCATTTCCGCATCGACTCGGAAACGGGACTGGCGAGCCAGCAGGGCATTAAAGGGATCTTGGTCAAGTTCCTTAGAGGAGGCAAAAGAGCTCTGGGAATATGCTTTTGAGGTGATGATTAGCTCAATGATGTGTTGTATATCCCAACCCTTTTCGACGAATTCAACGGCTAGCCAGTCGAGGAGTCCTGGGTGGCTTGGCCACTGTCCCTGTGAGCCTAGGTCATCAACGTTTTTGGCAAGGCCGTTACCAAAGAAGATTTTCCAAAGGCGGTTGACAAAGGTACGGGCGGTCATCGGGTTGTCCGGGGAAATCAGCCAGTTGGCCAAATCGAGTCGCGTGGCCCGTTTATCTCCCGTGTCAAGTTTCCCGAGGAACTGAGGGATAGCAGGTTGGACAATCTCACCGGAGTCATCCAGCCAGTTGCCACGCGGCAGGATACGCATTTCGCGCGGATTCATTGAGACGGTGACCAGTGAGCGGGGCAGGTTTTTCTGTAGCTGTTCTCTTTCCTGCTCAAGGGCCTTGATTCCTGTTCTGGCCTGAGCAAGGGCAGGTGATATGCCCAGATAATACTGCTCTATTTCTTTTTTCTGTGCCTCATTGCGATCATTGGCAGGCAATTTCAGCGCAGTGAGCACGTTGATCGGCAGCTTATTACCAGCAGCCTTGAAATAAAATCCGGCGCCCGCGCCGTGGTTGACAATTTTCATCAGGAAGTGGTTGTGTCCGGGCCTGAGCTCCAGCGTGAGCTTTTCTTGGTCTGCAGCTGCACCACGGGCCGCATTGTTCTTGAGCTGCTCATGTCCGTTGAGCCAGACTCTAATGCCGTCGTCGGAGCCAAGAGAAACGGGGAGTTGTGTAGCCACCTTCGCGTTAATGGTGCGATAGAGATACCAAGATGAATTTCCGTTATTGCCGAGGGCGTTGACCGTTCCATCCGGGAAGTCGCGTTCCTGCCATTTCTTTCCGGCAATGACGGCGTTTGGGTTGATGCCTTTTTCCGGCCCATATTCGGTATTGAATGCGGTGTTGGCGTTGCCGCCGGGAATTGGCCCGAGGATCCGCCATTTGCCCAGCACGGGCTTGCCTGAGGCGATAACGGTTGTTTCCCATTCTTTTTGGGCCGCCTTTATTTCCGGCGATGAAACCAGAGTCTTTGCCTTCAAGTCAGCGATCTTTGTTTCGAGCTCGCTGATGCGTTTCTTGTGCTGGCCGGTTGCGGCCTGCAGCCCCGGGGCGCGTCTGCCGACCGCATTTTCTTTAATGTCGGCGAAGAATGCTGCCATAGAGTAGAAGTCCTTTGCCGTGTAGGGATCATATTTGTGGTCGTGACACTGGGCGCACCCCAGCGTTCCACCCATCCATGCGCCTGAGATGTTCCGCACCCTGTCCGCTGCATAAATTGCGATGTATTCCTTGGGCTGAGCGCCACCTTCTTCAGTGGTTTGCAGAAGCCTGTTGTAACCGGAGGCAATTTTCTGCTCAACAGTGGCGTTCGGCAGAAGATCCCCAGCAATTTGTTCACGTGTGAACTGGTCAAACGGCTGATTTTTATTGAAGGCGTTAATCACCCACTCCCGATAGAGATAAACCTCCATATTGGTGTCAGAGTGGTAGCCGATAGAATCTGCATAGCGAACCAGGTCAAGCCAGAAAACGGCCATTCGCTCTCCATAACGTGGTGAGGCAAGCAGTCGCTTTGCAGCTGTCTTCAGCGCAGTTGTAGGATTCTTTTCATAGGACGCACGGAACTGGCTGACTTCTTCGGGAGTGGGAAGAATGCCGGTAAGGTCCAGGCTCAGCCTTCGAATTAATGTATGTGCTGGTGCAGGAACTGAGGGCTTCAGGTTCAGGGAAGCGAGCTTTTTGTCGATGAAGTGATCTATCGGGTGCTCACCAGTCTTCGCCTTTGGCTTAACCGGTTTGTCAAATGACCAGTGCCCCTGGAATTCGGCACCTTTTGCAATCCACTTTTTGATGAGTGCAATTTCAGCGGGCTTGAGTTTCTTCCCGGTCTCAGGGGGAGGCATGATGTCATCCTGATCTTCTGTGGTCAGACGAAAGATAAGTTCACTTTCGTCGGGGTTTCCCGGAACAATGGTTGTAACTCCGTTGCGCTCATCAAATGCACCACCCTCCTTGATATCCAATCTTAGCTTTGCCTTGCGCTCATGTTCGTCGGGTCCGTGGCATGAGAAGCAATGTTCGGAGAGTAGAGGGCGAATATCCCTGTTGAATAGCAGTTGGTCATCACCCCTGGTGACGCCAATGCTCACGAGCAAAGCAATTAGCAATGGAAAAGAAACGGATTTCATTATGAATAATTAACTTTATTTTGCCCCAAGATGAAAGCATTTGAATCAAATTCGCTCGGGCTTGTCGTGTATACCTAATTATTATAAAGGGAGTTATGCGAGAATCTCTATTTTTCCTCTTTTTTGCGGTTTGTTTTGGCAGTCTGGGCTCCGCAAAACCACCGAATTTTGTCCTGATTTTTACCGATGATCAAGGGTATCAGGATATCGGGTGTTTCGGGTCGCCCCTCATCAAGACACCCAATCTTGACGAGATGGCTGCCGAAGGTCGCCGATTTACCGACTTTTACTCGGCAAATTCCGTATGCTCGCCATCCCGTGCTGCCTTGATGACCGGCTGCTACCCTACTCGAGTGGGAATTCCGGGTGTCTTATTTCCAGGTCACAAAACAGGGTTAAATCCTGATGAGGTTACCATTGCAGAGATTCTCAAGTCCGAAGGATATGCGACTGCGTGTATCGGTAAGTGGCATCTTGGGCACAAGCCCAGTTTTTTGCCGACGAGGCAAGGTTTTGATTCCTATTACGGTATTCCATACGGCAATGACATGACGATCGATCCTGAGATGAGCTTGGCGGAGGATATCCTTTTCCGTGAGGGTTTTACCGCCGAGCGTGTGCGCAGCGAGAAGCCAAGAAAGAACCTGGTGCCTTTGATGCGTGATGAAAAAGTCATCGAGTATCCCTGTGACCAGACGACCCTGACGAGTCGTTATACAAAAGAGGCTGTCGAATTTATTGGTCGTAACATCGAAAGGCCTTTTTTCCTGTATCTGCCGCATACGATGCCGCACATTCCACTATTCGCTTCCGCGCATTTCAAGGGCAAGAGTAAGCGCGGTCTTTATGGTGATACCATTGAGGAGATTGACTGGTCTGTTGGGGAAATAATGAAGGCTTTAAAGGAATACGGAATTGATCACAATACGTTGGTTATTTTCACATCGGACAACGGGCCATGGAAACTTGGAAATGGTCGAGGGGGAAGTGCCCTTCCTCTGCGCGGCTTCAAGTTCCAAACTTATGAGGGCGGCATGCGTGTTCCCTGCATAATGCGTTGGCCCGGTAAGATTGTGAAGGGAAGCTATTGTGACAAAGTGGCTTCCACCATTGATCTGTTACCAACACTGGCCGGACTTGCCGGTGCTAAAGTGCCGGAAGACCGCGTTATTGATGGCTATGATATTTGGCCTCTTATTGCCGGTCAAAATGGGGCGAAGAGTCCGCATCGGATGTATTACTACTATCGTGGCCGGAGTCTTGAGTCTGCTCGCAGTGGAAAGTGGAAGCTTCGTCGCACCGGAAAAAAGAACGCTACGGTCGAACTGTATGATCTGGAAAATGATCTTTCAGAAACCAAGAATCTGAAGGCTGAAAACCCGAAATTGGTAACTGAGATGCTACAGCAAATGGAGGCTTTTCATCAGTCCCTAATCAAATCGCAGCGCCCCGCCGGAAAGCTTTAACGTTGAGAGAAAGCTGACGCCGGTCTTGCTACAGGCTGCCTTCCCGTTGCCAGCAGGTAAAGGTGTCTGAGGTTTGAGCTGACATGGAGTCAACGAATACGTCAGCATCAAATCCTGGCAATTCAAAGAGCCGTTCACTGAGTTCCTCTGCATTGGTAGCTCCTTCGGGAATGACCACTGTGGCACTTGGGCCGTGAAGGGTAAAGCATGTGAGCGGCAACGGATTGTCCTCGGTCACGACAACTTCAACGCGCAGCAGGTTTTTCCAGGAAATGGAGTCCATGGTGCCATCAGGGCGATGGCAGCGAATTTCGGTGTCATTGACTTCAAGGATGTATTGTTCTTCGTCGGTCACAAGGCCTCCATTATCAGCGCGTCTGAGCATCTAGGCAAGCGCATGCTTGCTGATGAATGTTTTCTTTTGATTCGCTGCTGATGTGCGGACCCTTATTGTGCTATCTGCCGGTGAGGGTTTACTCGGAATTAATACTTGCAAATTTAACTTTGTGTCACAAAGTTAAAGAATGAGTGCCAATTGGGCTGAAGAAAACCTGAACACCATCCGTGCCTTGATGGAACGTGCCAGCATTTATAGGCGGGCACTGGCTCCAGTTTCCATCATAACCGGAATCCTTGGTATTATGGGGGCCGGTGCCGCCGAGTTTACGGGAATTGGAGTAGGAGGGAGCAGCTTTGCCGGTTACTGGATCAGCATTGCATTTGTGACGACGATCGTGGGTTTAATGGTCATGCGGGGACAGGCCACGAGTGCCGGTGAGCAGTTCTGGTCGCCACCCACCAGACGGGTGGCACAGGCCATGCTGCCACTTTTACTGGCAGGATTTTTAATGGGCCTCTTGGAGTTGCGCGATGTCTCTGGCACCCATTTAGACAGCATCCGCCTGACTGCTTTGTGGATGATCCTTTATGGCGGGGCGTTGCACGCAGCTGGTTTTTTCATGCGCCGTGGACTGAAATTGTTGGGATGGATTTATCTCTTACTTGGTATTGCTTGTCTATTCTTGAATGAATTCGAGCTAATGTCCTGGTTCAATGAATCTCGGGTCCACTTTTTAATGGGTTGGGCTTTTGGGCTTAACCACCTTGCTTACGGCCTCTACCTAAGGATGACATCAGAACCCAAGGAGATGGAGTGAATCCTGATTCCTTCCAGCAACTGGACAAGCTGATCCATGAGAAAAGTCGCATGGCCATCATGTCGACACTGGCGTCAAGCACAGAACTCTCATTTACCGAGTTAAGGGACACCCTTGGAATGACCGATGGAAACCTTACCACCCATATTCGTACCCTGCAGAAAGCCGGTTACGTTTCCGTTTCCAAGCGTTTCAGTGAAAACCGTCCTTTAACTACTTGTACCCTTACCGTCGAAGGGCGAGAAGCCTTCGGGGGATATGTCGATCTCCTTGAAGAGATCATCGAGCAGGCACGCGGATCAAAATAAACGGAAAGAAAACAGAAAGGAACCCATGAAAAATAACACTTTGCCACACAAAGTTAATATTACGATTATACGCGCTGATCATATGGGCATGTGCTTTGGCGTGCGTGATGCGATTGCGCTGGCCAAGCGCGTGGTCAAGCAGAAGCCACTTACGGTGCTAGGGGAACTGGTGCACAATACTAGTGTCCTGACCGATCTCAAACAGCGGGGAGTGCATTTTGAGGATAATCCGCATGAGGTCGATACAAAAACCGTGATGATTACCGCACATGGAGCTTCAGAACGTACGAGGAAAAAAGTGCACGGAGCGACACTGCAACTGGAGGACGCGACCTGTCCTCTGGTTCATTTTGCCCACAACAAGGTCAGGCAACTTGTTTGTGCAGGATATCATCCGGTCATTATAGGTCGGCATGGGCACGTGGAGGTTCGTGGTCTCACGGAGGATCTGGAAGAATATGATGTTATCCTGAGTGTCGAGGATATTGACCGTCTTGCATTTCATTGTCGCCTTGGAATTATCGCCCAAACTACCCAGCCCATTAATAGAGTTCTGGAACTGGTTGAATATCTGAAGCAAAAGTTTCAGCATTCAGAGGTAAAGTTCGTCGATACCGTTTGCCGGCCGACCAAGCAGCGGCAGGAGGCTGCTGAGGAACTGGCTCTCAATGCAGACGTCGTTCTGGTGATTGGTGGACAGAACAGTAATAACACGGGTGAACTCGCAAGCACCTGCCGACAATTCTGTCGCCGGGTGCATCATGTCCAAGGACCTGGGGATGTGAAAACAGATTGGATAAAGGATGGCGATATCGTGGGTATTACTGCGGGAACATCCACTCCGGATGAATTGATCAACTCCGTTGAGAGCAAGGTTAGGAGCTTCTGCCATTGACTTGAAAAGAAGCACATGTCCAGCAAGGGAATGTCATATTTTCACTCACTTTTCCATAACGCCGGATCATTGTGTCGTGGGGACAAGCAGTTGTTAGTGCTTTGGGTCACTAAGACGCGCAGTGATTCATTTCTATTATCCCTGATTTTCATCACGATTGGATGTGCTGTCTATGGCGCAGTCATTGGATGCAGGCAGGGATGGGAGATGACCTGTTATGTGGCACTAAAACTGCCTGCTATTATTTTCCTGACATTATTAGTCAATGGATTGCTGAACGGTTTTCTTGGGCTTGTCCTTGGAAGTGGGATTGGGATTCGTCACAGCTTCCGGTTTCTGCTGACAGGATTTTCTGTCATGGGCGTGATCCTTCTTG
>CALCSP010000104.1 GCA_937893785.1 uncultured Verrucomicrobiales bacterium | reverse complement strand
CTTCGCAAGCGCAGCAAAGACAGGAAAGGATGACGACTGTCCATGAAGTTTTTTTCAGCCAGGTCCAGGTTTTCATTCGCTCTCAGCGGGGGAAAGGGATGATTGAATGACAGGCCGGTTTTCTTCTGGGTTCCCCGGCGACTGTTCCTTCCACTCCTTCCCTGTCATGGCTCCTTGGCTGCGAAGAAAGTCAGCTGTTTGGGGGCGCTCATTGGCAAGAGCCTCATCCAAGGGTGTATGCCCTCGAACATTTTGCTCGTTGATTCGAGCTCCTGCTTGAATCAGGATGGAGCACACCTCGGATGCTTCGACCTCAGAGTAACTCCGTGCCACACCGTGTAAGGGTGCGTCTCCCGGCTTGTCCCGGTAGGGAGCATCCTCTTCGATCATGCTCCCGGATCGTAGTTTGAGGTTCACATCTGCCCCTCTGGCGATGAGCATTTTCGTTAGGTTCAGATAGGTTTCATAATTTTTGCCCCTACCTTGAGCGGCTTCCCATGCCGCCGAAAACAACAACGTTTCACCGTTGCGCCGGGTCCTGGCATTGACATCGGCCCCTGCATCGAGAAGCACTTGTGCGGTTTCCATGTGGCTCGCCAAATGCAGAGGGGTATAGAAGGTATCATCTACCGCATGAACATTGGCGCCTCTTTGCAGCAACAGCTTGACCATTTCAAGGCGACTCCCTCTGACGTCGGCATTGACGGCATGATGCATGGGAGTCATGCCAGGCTCATCCTGCAGATTGACATTGCCCCCCCTGTCCAGGTAAAGGGTCACAGCTTTCAGGTCCCCCTGGCTGACATGCCCGAGAAACTTGGCCTCCTTACGGCCAAGGTAGACGGAGTCGACATGAACATCACAGCCTGCCCAAAGGAAGACCCCCACAAGAAAAAGGAGAGGTCTCGTGGCATTAGCAGCACGCTTTAACTTTGTGACGCAAAGCACGCGTCAACCATCAGGTTTTTCGGGGGTAGGGTCAATTGAAATGATCTTCGTTGTGGATGTTAGCCAGGAGTGGATCCCTCCAATCGGGCATGAGCTCATGCGCCTCACTTGGCATCCCTTCCAGAAAAGGCTTTGGCGAGACAGGTGCTCACGGCGCTCAGTGATTGAGCCCAGATGCCATGCGATACGCGTCATCAGGTAGATGGAGAATACCCAACAGCCCATGGCAGCCCTTGAGCATGATGTCAAAACCATGCAGCCTTGCAGCAGCAAAGGACCCTCTAGCCAACAAACTTCTTAGAAACGACACAGGCATTGTTGCCCAAACCCTTTGTTGATAGGGGTAATGACAATGGCTCTGTAGAGCAAAGGGTCCTAACTCTACAAACATTGATTTTCTGAGGCTCTAATTTAGGCCTCATTCGGATGTCGGTCATGGCAAAATACTTTTAAATTTTGTCGCATAATGTTGGTCCGGAACGTGTCCTTAGATGGAGGGTGGTATCAACGGAATATCCACTGAATGACAAACACGAAGAATAAGGAATAAGAATGGACTACGCCGGATTTTGGAAAAGAGTGGGCGCATGGATAATTGACGCCGTGTTGACGGGTTTTGTTGGTTTTGTGCAGGGAATAGTGGTGGCAATAATGGGCGTTGGTATGCAATGGAGTCAGGACACGGCGATAATAGTTGCGCAAGTTTTTGCTCTCATCTTCGGATGGTTGTACTTCACGATTTTGGAAAGTTCAAAGCTGCAAGCTACAATTGGGAAAATGGCATTGGGTGTAGTAGTAACGGACTTAGCAGGAAACAGAATTTCTTTTGGCCGAGCCAATGGGCGCTATTTCTCCAAGATCCTCTCAGGGATTCCTTTCGGATTCGGGTTTATCATGGCTGGCACTACCGCACAAAAACAAGGCTTGCACGATAAAATTTCCAACTGCCTTGTCATGAGTCGATAGTGATTGAGCCGACAAAACATCCTCATCTTTATTCTCAGGAACAACAGGTCAATTAAGATCTTAACTCCACCATCAAGCTCAAAGATCAGCACCATCACATGCCTGCTTATTGCGACGGAACAGCCATGACTTTATCGTGGAATTTCCGGCAAACAACGCAGGCAGTCTGGACTGAACGCATATTGGCGTGGGATTCGAAATTACGCGTGTATTCTAAAATTACACAGTAATTGTCCTGCTACCAAGAAGAAGGACATTATTTTGTCCTTGCTAGCATCCACTGGATAATTCGTTCACGGGCTGCAGAGCGTGGCGGTGTGACATGCGCTCCGTCCACGACTTCCCACAGCTCCATGACTACTTTTGAATCATCGGATTCAAATCTAATAATCTCAGTTTCACTTCCAGAAACTTTTCGGTCTAAATCAATAGTTGACTTCTCTAATTCTACCTTCTTTTTACAGTTATTGAACTCTTTCCATTTGGCAAAATTATCCTCTGCACTTGGGTATCTGCGTCTCCCAACCCCACCACCGGCCCATTTGATGGTTCTATCCTTGGTTCCATGTATATGCAGAATACTAACCGGGTTCTCTGGAGTATTTGGCCATTGAGTAAAACCAACACCAGCAAAGGGAACAATCCCAGTAATGAGATCGGAATGGTCATGTGCCATTCGATAGCTCATGAAGCCACCATTCGAAAGCCCCATCACGAATACCCTCTTCTTGTCTATGTTATAAGCCTTCATGGCTTTAAGGATTAGATTTCGGAGGTATTTGGAGTCGTCTACTTCATTCTTCCAATCGCAACAAGCATCGGTAGCATTCCACCTTTTTTCTATTCCATCAGGTGCACAAAAAATAAAACCATACTTCTCCGCAAGTTTTTTCATTGGGAAGAACATTAACTGCCCCTTGCCATTGGATCCGTAGCCGTGGAGATTCAGGATAAACGGATATTCCTTCCGGGGGTCGTAGTCTTTTGGGATATGAATTTCATCATTGCGTTCATCTGTTTTGAAAACCTCGGACTCACTTGATTTGAGATTTTTATTGCTGTTTTCCTCAGCAATAATCACCCCGCATTTTATCCAAATAAAAACAACTAAAATCCAAAAACCTTTCATTGCTTTTTACTTTTCATATTTCCAATTGTTTTGGATTGATCCCGAAGTTGTTTCACGACAATTGGATCTAATTCGCCAACTTCTGTATAGAATATCTTTTCGTCCCATTTTCCCTTACTTATTAACGACATAGATTGATACCGAAGATAAAATTTACCACCCTTTTCCCCGATGTATTCATAAACATGCATGGTTCCAGTGCCTGATCTCAAGTAATCTTGGAATTTTTCACCAGAAACTCGCTTTGGATTACTACTGCAACCCAGCAATACCACTGCTGCGGTTGTTGTGAGTAGGAGGTGTTTCATTTCAGTGACTGAAGATTCTTGTCATCCGGGAAAAGTTTCTTTGTGAATTTAAGAAACTCATGGGATCGAAAGTAGCTGGTTCCAACAATCTGGCCGTTCAGGTAATATCTCAATTCCTTACAGCTGAAGCAAACGAGGAGATCCACTTTTATGTTTTTTTCGGTAAAGTGGAATGCTACTCCGGGCCGAAAAAGACAGTCAGGTGGTACTGAGTGGCGAAAGTAGGTGTCGGTATTTGTTAAAATTCGCGATAAAACGACTCTAGATTTTTTTGATAATGGAATTGCATTAGCTATAACTGTATAGCCATGCAGGTGTCCGCCACTTTGAATTTTCTGCTTGTTTGGATAGGAATCGTCAACCCTATATACTTCGCAAATCGTGGCTTTACTAAGATCGGACGCGAGGGCATAGGCTGGTTCTATTTTTACGTTCGCCCACTGCCATTGCATATTTCTTTTGGCACCGCACCCCAGAAGTACCAAGGCTGCGATTGTTGGGAGTAGGAGGTGTTTCATTTGCTAGCGGCTTTTCATCCACAACTTGCAAGGGCTGACTCGACAGCCGAAAGCAATTCCTTAGGCTGATTGCTTCCAGTCCGGTATTTTTATTCGTTTTTCAGCTGAATCTCAATGGCACACGGTTGTATCGAGAACACATTGCCATGCAAAATACAAACTACAGTAGCGTTACAGGACAGGCAAAAAACCCATCCGTAACCATTTGTTACACAGGGTAAAAACTTGTAAAAAGGAGTTTAGAGAAGTTTTACGGCTCAATCCTTGAATCGCTGGGCAACGACACAGGCATTGTGGCCGCCGAAACCGAAGGAGTTGTTCATGATGGCCTCCACCGGGGTTTCCCTGG
>CALCSP010000103.1 GCA_937893785.1 uncultured Verrucomicrobiales bacterium | reverse complement strand
GAATAAAGGCAAGGACCCGATTTTTCTGTTATTATGTGAATTGAAATGAACTTTTTCTGGCAACGTGTATCAGGATTCGCCTTGCTCCTGCTGGCAGGCTGTTCGGCGGAAAGCGCCAAAGAGCATAACGGGGCTGCAGTCCATGAAGGGTTGGAGGTGTATCGCAGACATTGCATTGAGTGCCATGGGGAAAACGGTGGAGGTAATGCTCTGGAGGAAGTGGATGCCCTTTATGGGCAACGCTCTGTAGCCGCCTTGACACGGTTCATTGAGCGCAATATGCCCGAGGAGGACCCTTCGCTCTGCGTTGGCAAGGAGGCCGAGGCCGTGGCCGAGTATATTTATGATGCATTTTATTCAGCTGAGGCACGCAAGCGCCTAGGGTTAGAGGAGCGGGCAAAAGTGCAAATGGCACGACTGACAGAGATTCAATATCGTAATGTTGTGGCAGATCTTGTGGCTTGCCTGGATTCGCCGGGGTTGAAGAAGGGCCTAGGGGAGAGTGGGCTCAAGGGCTATTACTTTAATTCACAGGGTATGAACAAGAAGCAGGGTAAGTCCACGGACAGATTGGATGTTATTCTCGACTTTGATTTTGGTGAGAAAGGCCCGGTCGAGGGTGTAAAGAGTGAACAGTTTTCAATTGTGTGGGAAGGTTCATTTTTTGCGCGTGAAACAGGTTATTACGAATTTCGAACCAGCACGCCAAATGGTGTGCGTCTTTATGTCAACACTGCCCTAAGGGCTGACGAGAGGAATTACCGAGACGACAGCAGCAAGGCTTCACGAAAGGCATTGATAGATGACTGGGTAAGTTCGGGTCCTGAGATTCGCCAATCCACCGAGAGGGTCTTTCTGCTGGGGGGTAGGCGTTATCCCCTGAGGATGGATTATTTCAAGTACAAGGAAAAAATAGGGAAAGTAAAGCTTGAGTGGAAGACACCGCACGGCACTTGGGAGGTTTTTGGAGGTGATCAAGTTTACCCGGTGATTGTGCCCCGAACGTTCGTGATTTCAGCAACCTTTCCTCCTGATGATCATAGTCAGGGGTATGGACGAGGTAATTTGGTCTCCAAGTCATGGCATGAGGGCATTACTGCCGGGGCTATCCAAACCACGGGAGAAATCGTGCAGCGGTTGGATGAGTTTGTGAAACTTACGAAGGATGATGCGCAGCGCAGGCAGGCACTCAAGGAATTCTGTGTTCGCTTCACCGAAACAGCATTCCGCAGACCTCTCACAGAAAAACAAAAAGAGTTTTTTGTATACCGGCATTTTTCAGGCGTTGAGGATTTGAAGATCGCCGTGAAGCGTTCCATTCTACTTTGTTTAAAGTCGCCACGGTTTCTTTATCCTGAATTGTCCGTCAACGAGGGAAAACCTGATGCTTATACGATCGCTTCACGTTTGTCCTTTGCTCTATGGGACTCGATACCAGACGAGCGTTTATTGGAAGCAGCGCGATCCGGTAATCTCCTGAAAGCAGGTCAGGTGGAAATTGAGGCCAGCAAAATGCTGGAGGACCCGCGCGCACGCGCGAAGATGAATATGTTCTTTGAGCATTGGCTTGAAATGGACGGTCGTGATCCGGCTAAGGATCGACTCGTCTTTCCTGATTTCAGTGATGAGGTCATCATGGATCTGCGTGAGTCCCTGCTGCGTTTTGTGAATGAAGTGGTTTGGAGTCAAGACTCTGATTATCGGCAGTTACTGAAGGCAGAACACCTTCTGCTTAATGAGCGCCTCGGTTCCATCTATGGCGGTAATGTGAAGGGAACAAGTTTGCGCAGTGTGACCCTTAAACAGGGGCAGAGGGCGGGCATCCTGACACACCCCTACTTGCTCTCTCTATTTGCTTATCATGACAATACTTCACCTATTCACCGTGGAGTTTTTCTGACCCGTAATATCTTAGGTAGGATGATTAAGCCACCGCCCGATGCGGTTTCGTTTGACGACGAGAAACTAGACCCGAGCCTGACTATGCGTGAGAAGATTACCCAGTTAACCAGTGCTAATGCTTGCATGTCCTGCCACTCTGTCATTAATCCTCTTGGGTTCAGTTTGGAGAATTATGACGCCATTGGCAGGTGGCGAATTAGTGAACAGGACAAAAAAATTAACCCTGAAAGTGACTACATGACGGCAGCAGGCGAATTGTTGACCTTTGCAGGACCAAAGGATATTGCCGAATTTGCTGTCCGAAGCCCTGCAGCCCATAACGCCTTTGTGAATGCGGTTTTTACGCATCTGGCCAAGCAGCCGGTCGCAGCATATGGGACAAATTCCCTCATTGACTTGCGAAAAGGCTTCACGGCATCTTTATTTAGTATTAAAGCCCTTATGGTTGAGTGTGCAAAACTGTATGCTTTGCGAGGCTACGGTGCTCAGAGTGCCGCCGTCTCCCAACCTGCCGGGTAAGAAACATTTTTTTATCATGAGTCTCAAACCTGTTTTCCGTCGGCAATTTTTGCGTGACCTAGGGTTGTCAGCTTCTGCGTTGCCTTTTGTGGCAGGCTTGCCGGGGCTTCGTGCTGATCAGGGTAGTTCGCTTGCGGCGAAGCGGTTGATTGTCATGTTTTCCCCGAATGGCACCCTTCCACAGGAGTTTTGGCCCAAGAATTTTGGTGATGATAAGCCACTGGAGCTTGGGCCGATGTTGTCACCGCTTGAGCCATTCAAGAAACAGATGCTTGTCCTCAAAGGTGTTCACAACCGTGTGGGCGGTGATGGGGACAATCATATGAGGGGTATTAGCTGCCTGCTTACAGGGTGTGAACTGAACAGGGGAAATATTCAGGGTGGCTCACATACACCTGCAGGGTGGGCTCGTGGCATATCAATTGATCAGGAAATAAAGAATTTCTTTCAGTCCCGAAAAAGCACAAGCACCCGTTTTGGTAGCTTGGAATTTGGTGTTGCCGTGCCCAACCGTGCAGACCCATGGACGAGGATGAGTTATGCCGGTAACAATAAGCCGATTGCCCCGGTCGATGATCCTGTTCAGATGTTTGAGAGGATATATGGGGGAGTTCAGGAACGCGAGAACCTTGCAAGTGTTCTTGATGACATTTTGGATGACTTGAAGGGAGTATCCAAGAAGATTAGTAGTGAGGACCGCAGGATCCTTACTGAGCACATGCAACTAGTCCGGGAACTGGAGCTTGAGCTGGCTTCTACTCAACAAAATAATGAGCTCGACCATCCTCAGCCGGAAATTGATCCTGACATTGAGCTCGTCAATGATAATACGCCGCAGGTCAGTCGCATGCAGATCGATATGCTGGTCAATGCGATGGCAAATGACATGACTCGTGTTGCGACTTTGCAATTCATGCGTTCAGTGGGACAGGCTCGCATGCGTTGGCTGGGGATTGAGGACGGTCACCACACGCTCTCGCACAAGCCTGATAAAGACAAGGTTGCTACCGAGAAATTATATAAAATCAATCATTGGTTTGCTGGTGAGCTGGCATATCTAGCCAAGCGACTTGAGGCAACTCCGGAACCGGGTGGTAACGGTGGGTCAATGCTCGATAACACCCAGATTGTATGGTTGAACGAACTCGGCAAAGGAAATAGCCATACTTTGCAGAATATTCCTTTTCTCTTAATTGGCGGAGGGTGCGGCTTTAAAACGAATCGGTCCCTGGACTTCAAGGATAGGACGCACAACTCATTGTGGCTCAGCATCGCCCACGGTTTCGGTCATGGGATCAAGACATTTGGCAAAGCGGAATTCTGTCAGGATGGGCCGCTGCACCTTGGTTAAAACCGGAAACTCCGGGTCTCTGAACGT
>CALCSP010000102.1 GCA_937893785.1 uncultured Verrucomicrobiales bacterium | reverse complement strand
TTCCAAGGATCTTCTCACATTCCTCCGCCGTCATGTCACGAATTGAACCAACCCGATATTCCTTCTTTCCAACCTTGAGGACAGTTTGCTTACGCGTGTAGGGCTTTCCTGCCCAGAAATGGCCCATTTTTATCTCGTCTTTCCCAGGCTTAGCCCCCGGCTCCAGCCAGCCACTGTGACTCATACTCAAAACTTGATAAGACACTTCACGACCTTTGGTCTGCTCTGCGCCCTGTACTCGGATCCCTCTGAACGGGGATGGATACATGTTGTGAGTAGATATCTTAAACACTTTCTTGATGCCGCACTTTTCTGCCAGCTCAATTACCTGCATCTCCTGTTCCTTAGTAAGTTTGGCACGACCGACATAATCCCGTTCCAGCCCATAAGCAGGAATAGTTAGTATGAACATAAGGAAAGTGAATAACGTGTTTTTCATTTTGATTGGTAGGTGAATGACTCGAGATCGGTTTTATCACTGAACCGTCCAGTGATAAACTGTTGAATTCTTAATGCTTTTAATAAGCTAACGTATGCAGTGGATTAATTCTTAGACAATTGCTTGCTTAACCATTTTCAAGCCCATTTCTCCTCGCATAAAAGCATCAGTTACCCTCATCCGGCTCAAATCCGCAAACCGGCCATTTGTTTCCTCTTTGATCGAGAATCCCAAGGGTTAAGCAACCCAAAGCCGCCAATTCATCCTGATCAAGAATCACAGTGCTCTCTTTGCCTGGTTTCAGTTTCATGCCGGCAAATTGTTTAAACCTCTCCCGCTTTTCATCACCGGTAAAAAAAGCATCTTTTTCAAGATAGGGCACTGGATAGCATTTCTTTTGATTGCCATCTATCCCCTCAACAGCTGCAAGCTTCATGGCATACTTCCCCTTGTTCTCGAGACTCAAGATTATCTTCTTTCCCTGAGATCTCGAACCCACTACCAAAGGCCCATTCCCCGATTGCAGGCCAGCCTTGCAAAACAACCACTCAAAAAAACCGTCAAAGACATGATCAATAAAGAACAAGGCAGCAATAGTCAGGATCATAACGACCCCTAAAACCCAGTAATCAATCATTACTGATACAACCAAGCAGAAAATAATCAGAAAAATCCAGTTAAAATAACTACTTATTCCACCTTCCTGACTCTCAACCAGGCGCGCCTTGGTAAATTAGGAATAAGAAAATTATCAACCACTGTCGTCTCTATCCCTTCAGCAATAATACCATCATCCAGTTCCTGCCAGTCACCCTCTTCAAGGGTCGTTGAATAATCCACGGCATAATTAGCACCTGGTTGGGAATTAAACACAATCGAGAGCGATGATGTGCCCGCATCATAACGAATATCAGTTATCTCTAGGGGTGTTGGTGATGAGGCAACCTGATTGGTGAGACCGTAGAGGTGAAAGCTACCGGGGACCCCCTGAACCACTCCACTGGGTTGCACCTCAAAACGGATCGCAAGAGTTCCCGAGGCATCCGCAGTGTAGCGATAGCTCAGATACCATGCAGAATCACGGTTGGGCAGAGCAGCTGGCCATTCCTCCGGGTGGTCCTCGAAGAAGGTGATGGATGAAGGAGCCTGTCCGCCCGCCGTAAAAGTCGCCGTCTGGCCCCTTGCAGTAGCATCGCTCCACTTACGCATATAGAGCCGTGTCTCGTAAGTCTGTCCCGGTGTCAATGAGCTAAGGGTAAAGGTCTGGTTTGAGCCCGCTGCCCCATCACTGTTGTAGGTAAAGGAACCAAGCAAGCCTAACAACCCCGAGCCAGTCACCCCGGCAGCACCTGGGTTCCAAGCACCGTTATTATCGTTGATCACATTTTGCTGTGAGGAAGCACTCCACTCAAAATTTGGTGGCCGCGTGGTGCTATCAAGCAAATCGAAGGTTACACCATTGACCGTCTCGACCCCACCCCCACTGATTGCATGCGTATACTCATTAGCCGGATCAATCCCTGAGCTGGCATCATCAGTCAACGGACCAGTCAGCGCAAAGCTTCCAAAAGGAAGGCTCGGGAGATCACCGTCATCATGTGGGTCACTGCCGGCAGCGACTTCCGCGCCGTCAGGCGCACCGTCACCATCCGTGTCGGACTTGGTAGGATCTGTGCCCGTGTCGCCCGCACCGGCAAAGACACCGGCACTGGTCTCTGCAAAGTCACTAAGACCGTCGCCATCGCTATCAGCACGGTTCGGGTCGGTCGCAGGACGTAAACCCACACCAGCAATTTCATCACCGTCATTAAGCCCATCACCGTCACTGTCAGCATTATTCGGGTCCGTCTTGTTCTCATATTCCTGAAGGTTGGTGAGCCCATCATTATCCTGATCATCGGCGGCATTCAGCGCGGTTTTTGACTCAGGATCCGTGTGCGCTACTTCAAAGGCATCCGGTAATCCATCGCCGTCTGCATCCGGCACGAAGGCCTCCTGATTGGTCAGCCCATAGAGGTGAAAGGTTCCGGATTCACCGGGAATCCTGTTTACCTTGAGATTCAGGGCTCCGCTCGCTCCGGCGGTGTAAGTAAAGGAGAACGCATAGGCTTGATTGGACGCAGCCAACCCGGGAGGAACCAGAGATGCATTATCCTCAGAGATTCGGATAGAGCTCTCGAACACGCCATCACCGTCCCCGTCAAAGAGAAAATCCTGTGTGCGCGTACCTGCCCCCCACTGCCGCATATAATAGCGGAAATCATAAGTTACGCCCGGAGTTAACCCGGTGAGCTGGATGTCTGTCGTGGCGTCGTTGTAGAGCATGTCGCCAAAAAGCCCGGAAACGGCACCGGACGTATTGTGACCTCCGTTACCAGGATGACTGTTGGGAATCGTTGAGGAGCCGGTCCCCACCGTGCCGGAACCTACCGCACCAGGAAAAGTGCCCGGATTGCCGTTGGCAAACTGCACCCCGTTGACATTGGCCAGAGGATTGGCACCCGACTGATTGCCGAAATCAATGGCGTGGGTATACTCATTGTCGGTGCTGATCTGCGAGTCCGCGTCATTGCTGATTGGAATGAACTC
>CALCSP010000101.1 GCA_937893785.1 uncultured Verrucomicrobiales bacterium | reverse complement strand
GTTCGACAGGGCCTGTGATTTCCTGCCGGTCATGAATACGTCCACCAATCTTTACCTCGAGCACAGGATTGGGAACACCCGGAAAATTACTGTAGGAAATAATCCCGACTTTCACACGGGAGAGCCCCCTTTGCTCAGGAGGATAAGGCACGCTGAACATACTGCTGGTACGATCCCCTGGCCACCGTGTCTCACCCAAAGCACCAAGTCCGGGTTTGGCGAATCGAGGCAACTTGCCGAGGGTGAGTCCATCTTTCTTCCAGAGTTCAAATGTCCGGTGCGGATCCTTCTCTACATTAACCAGATCGGCTTTATGAATTCGGCCGGGAGCAGGCTCAAGGAAGCGAATCCCGTCCACGGCGCGACGAGTGACCTCCATCACTTGGCTCACCGAATCTGCCGCGTCCTGGAGGGCTTCCGCTCCGGTATCGAATCCGTCCACTTTGCCATCCCCGGGCAGGCTGTAGGAAAAATCAACATTCAAGCCGGTAACATCCCTCAGAGCACTTCCGAATTCGCGACGATTGAGGCGCCGGGTGCTACCCGCTCCGAGCGCCCGTTGTTCCTTTACAATCCAGGCCAGTAACTTCGCCTTGTCCGATGAGCTCAACTGGGGTTCATCCTCCGGAGGCATTTCGCCATGTGAAAGCTGCTCGTAAATCTTCGTCCAGAGGTGTCTATCGGATATCTGAAAACCTCGCACGCCATCAAAACGCAGACGGGCCTTCTGTTTGTCCGGACCATGGCAACCCACACAATGCGTCTCCAGTAGTGGCGCCAAATGTTCCTTGAATGTTTTGGTGTCCACGCCCGCAAGCTCCCCGGAAGTCTGCATCCTCGGGTGTGTGGATTTCTTTTCCACCTTGAGCGGATCGGGCACAGCGGCCTTGACGGTTTCTTCATCGGTCTTGGCAATAACCGATTTTTTTTCTTCGAGCACGAGCAGCTCGTCAATTGAACTCTTGAGAAATCCCGTCTTACTGCATCCTGTGGTAACGAAACGAATGGTATCAATCGGCCCTTTGTTCTCGAGAGGAATCCCCGGATAGGTTTTGCCGTTAAAATTCAATGCGTAGATACCTGCATCAAGATCGATCTCCAGCATAACCACAGGGTTCTCCACCACGGTATCGTCCCTCTTTGCATCATTAACCGAGAAAAACTTGTGAAAATTCCCGTCCTTGAAATAGCCAAACGATCCAGGCTCTTCGCCCCCGACCAGATCGCGACCGCCCCAAGCCAAGTTCACTCCGACGCCCTTGGCCAAGTCCCGTTCGTAGACCAGTGACTTGGCCATCTTAGAGCTGTTGCCCAGCTGCATGTAAAAGCACCAGGTTCCCTCATCCTTGCGCAACCAGTTAAGCCGGAAGGATACCTTGAAAGCGCCTCCTTCCCATGTCGGAAACGTCCGGCTGGCCCGAGGCCGGAACTCACCATCGTCCAGTTGAAAATGCAGTGCATTGTCCCTCAGAAAAACCGACTCAGTCGTAATCCAGCCATTGCCCACACTACCGGAATTGGCTCGGTTGAAATTATCCTTGAAGATCACTTGCCCGTCAGCCGCACAAAAAAGAAAACAGCATCCAATCAGGAACAGGACGGTATACCGAATAAGCAATGGGCTCGATACAGCCTTGCAAGAATTGCTGATAACCTTCATAGAACAAATACTATCATCAGATAGCAGCCCAGATACGGACAGGTGAAATTATACACTTATTGTTAACTAATTACTACTTATACTGTAATGCCTGTGACACTTGACTCAATTACCATTGCTTATTAATTTATTTGTTAATGAATAATCGCCGCCAATTTCTGGGCACATCCGCAACGAGCGCGGGAGCAATGACACTTGCCCCCATCCTTTCGCAGATCAGGGCGCAGGCTGCAGGAGTAAAGCTGCCTCCCCGCTTTGTCTTTGTGGTTGAAGGAAATGGCTTGGTGCCAAAACACATCACGCCGATCGGGTATCAGCGGCCGACTGTTCATGTAGGAAAACCAAAGGTTCCCAACATGCAGGGAGTCACCGAGATGGTCGATGAATCCCATGCCGGTAAAAAGCTGCCAGAATCGTTGCAACCTATCGAGGCCTACCGGGATCGCCTGACCATTGTGCACGGACTGTCCGGGCGAATCGCTGGCGGTGGGCACTCGAGTGACTTTGGAGCACTGGGCGCTTATAACTGCGGCAGCGGTGTCGGTAACAGTGGCATGCCGGCGGGCGAAACCATCGACGTTGCTCTCGGCAAGAAACTTGGTGGCATTTTCCCGCACTTCGGTATCGGCATATCCGACCGCAAAGAGCACGACGTCATCTACAACTCCTCAGCGTGGGGAAAAGGGCAACCCACCCCCACTATCTGCCAACCGATGACCGCCTATGGTGCACTCTTCGGTAGCGTGGCCGGAGGCAATTCCGGGGCCGAGTTCAATGCCAAGACCAACCTGCTCGATTTCCTGCGCGAGGATGTCAAGCGCCTGCAGAAACAGGTCGCCGGCAGTGAACATGACAAACTAGCAGCTCATCTCAAGGGCTACGAGGACATGCGTAAACGGCAGAGCCGCCTTGGGGAAATCGAGGGGACACTGCGCAAAAACGCTCCCGAGGTCACCGACAAGTTCAAGTCGGAGGTCGAGTCTGATCGGCTTGATGCCCAGTTCGACATCGCGGCGGCCGCCCTGATCGGTGGTCTCACCAATTCACTGACCATTGC
>CALCSP010000100.1 GCA_937893785.1 uncultured Verrucomicrobiales bacterium | reverse complement strand
CGAAAACTGTCGACTTGTCTGCCTTGCCGTCATGGTCGGTGTCCTCAAGGATGATCACCTTGTCGTTGGCCTTTTCCCCCGGCTTTAATTGCGGGTAGGCCCAAGAACAGGCAACCCAGAGCCGCCCACGTGCATCCCATGTCATGTGGATGGGATTGGCAAGCATCGGCTCAGCGGCAAAGAGGTTGATCTCATAGCCTGGCAAAAGGGAGAAATTCTCCAGTTGTGAGGCGGGAGAGTGGTTGTTCATCAGACTGATGTCGGAATTGGCAAGGTTCTTCCTGCTAATTCCGTCGGCTTGCTCGCCAAAGAGCGAAACGATGGACAAGAGGAAGATGATAAAAAAGCTACTGGTGCCTTTCATGATGAACTATTCAGGGAGCAGGACCCATTCTCTGGTCCTGAGTATGATGGGGGATTGGAGTTCTTTTTCCTTCGCAATTGCCAGTTCATTAAACCGGATTACCTCAGCTGGCAGGGAGCGCCCACTTGGTGAAGACCTTCGTTCCCCGACGATATGTACCTGATTGAGAGCTTTCCAGCTGTAAGTGAATTGCAGGTTCTTATCATTGACATTCAGGCGATAATTCTCCAGTTCGCGGTGCACGGGTGAGTTGTCAATGGGAACCCCCTTTGCCCACTTGTCGTGACTGGCGCTTATGACCGGTTTTTTATCAATACTTAGCATGTAGGTTCCTGGGGCGAGGTTATCCACTATCAGTTGGTCCCTGTTACCGGTGAGCCCATCATGTATATTTTTTCCTGTCGGCGGCATCATGCTTGGCGGGCTTTGCTCCTGCACGGTAAAACGGATGCCTTGACCGGCAGGCTTTGCTTTTGAAAGAATCGCTCCCCTCCCCAAGGTCTTACCTGACAGGGCATCGACTCTGAAGATCCAGGCGGGTGCAGTAGGCATCAGACTTTCGGCAACGATACCGGCTGCGGCCCAGTAGCCATAGGAGTTGAGGTGAATACCGTTGATCGTCAGCTTTGGTGCGGAATTATCCTCCATGAGGTATCGAGTTTTTTCGAAAAGATTAACGAAAGGGATTTTCGCTTCTCTTGCGACTTCCTCCATGGTCTTGGAATAAGCGCGCAATTGATTGTTGCGCCGGTTGACAGAAGGGGTGAGTTCCCCAAGGTCTTCGTGAGCGATCGGGGAGACAAGGATCAGGCGCACTGCGGTCTTGCCGTTGTATTTCTTACCCCTGTGATAAGTAGCCAAATCAATCAGGTCCTGACGGAATTGCTCAATACCCTTATCTCCGGCAAAGGATTCACCCATGCCAAAACAGGCAATAATCACGTCTGTCTCGTGGGCGCGCAGCATTGATTCCTCACTTGGAAAATTGGTTGGTCGGTCCCGGTTTGAGAGCATGTCAGCGCCCCAGCCGAGATTGCGTATGGAGACGGGATTCTCTTTGGTTCGTTGCAACAGCAGGGTCTCAAGATAGCCGTGAACACGCAGCTGGTCGGCATAGGTGTTGCCGATAATGGCGATCCGGTCACCTGGCCTTATTGCCGGATCGGCCGCAATGGTGCTAGTGGTTGCTGGCAGTAATGCCAGCAGTGCCAATATTGCCGGCGACTTCATTTTGGTTTCTTTTTTCGTTTCTTGTCCGCCCGCTCAATCTTCCAGGTGGCGATTTTTTCTTCAGGCCCGG
>CALCSP010000099.1 GCA_937893785.1 uncultured Verrucomicrobiales bacterium | reverse complement strand
CTTGGAACCCCTCCACCTCCACCTCCGCCCGATGTGGAACCTTTGTCCCCTGATTTGCGCGGGGTGAAAACCCTCAAGGAGCAACTCGCAGTTCACCGTAACCAGGAGGCTTGCATGAGTTGTCACCAAAAAATCGATCCCATGGGCTACGCGCTTGAGAGCTTCGACCCCATCGGGCGCTGGCGTGATCATTACCCGAAGGTGGACAAAAAGGCCAAGCAGGCACCGCCGATCGATACCACTGCCGTGTTGGCTAATGGGCGCGAGATTAAGGATCTCGCGGGATTTAAAGCAATGTTACTTGAGCGTGAATCACAGGTAGCCCATTGCCTGACGGAAAAGATGCTCACTTACGCCACAGGGCGCCTGTTGGAGATCGGTGACCGTGGTGAAATTGACAGGATTACGGCTGAATTGGCAAAAGGCGGTAACCGCCTGCGCGATCTGGTTCACTTAATCGTGCAAAGCAGGATTTTTCTTAACAAGTAAAACGATGGTATTGTTTATTCTGGATGAGTCGAAATGATGCCGCTGTATTGAGAGTTTTCCGACACATTTTTTTCATAGAAGAGCATTGTAGGAAAGGAATCGACTACCTATGAACTTCAAAATGGTTATGGTTCTCTGAGTGCTCCATGTATCGATCGATTACACGTTTTTTTTGGGTATTACTGCTAACTATTACGCCTCTGTTTGCCGAGCACATTTCTCATGCCGATTTTGAATCCGGACAACTTGAGGGATGGGTCGTTGGTGGGCGAAAGGATGCCCGAGCGAAGGTGATTCCGTCAGCTCCGATTTTCGAACGGCTTGACCACTCCAGGAATTTTCGCAGTGCCGGTGGCTGGAAAACACATCCTCTTGCCCCCTTACTGAACCGTTCGAATAACAAGTATATGCTGCAGATCAGCAGTGATGGGTATTTGAATGCAACCACGCAAAGCACGGTCAAAATTGAAGCAGATAAGCAATATACGGTCTCGCTTATCGTGCAGAGTGGCAATGGTGGTGAGGCTGTCTACTATCTCGATGTCTATGCGATTGATAAGGATAGGCGATTACCTCTGGGTACGGCGGAGTATACTGCTCGCAGTGAAGAAATTTTTCAACAAACGCTTACCTTCTCAGTTGGGAATAAGCACCCTCATGTTGGAAAACGAATTGGTTTTACCGCACGTTATAGGGGTAGGAATATCCTGGATAACGCAGTCATTCAAGTTTCTCCCATTCGTCGCAACGGGGTGGAGGTGATTGCGCGGCATTTACCGCTTGTGCAGACATTAGATGCGGAGGGAAATCATCGTTTTAGTATCCGAGGCTATGACGATTTCAGTTATCGCAAACCAGTAACTGATGCGGGCTCACTTGAGAACAGCGGGGCGCCTTTTCTTTCGCTTGCTCAGTTTGTTCCTCGGGACAATGTCAGTTATACCCTATACGATATCAAAGATCTGACATTGGCCGATGGGGAGGCTGCTGCTCTGACACTCCGTGTCGTTGGTGCGAGGGCGCATGCAGGGTTTGCCGTAGATGGGCAGTTATTTGTTCTTGGGCGTCATGGTAATCGCTACAAAAAGCGGGATGACGGGAGTGGCTTGAATCCCTTTCGAACACCTGATTACATGATGTATATCGCAAAGGTTTCCCGGGAGCTTGGTCCTGAGACGATTATCATCGCGCGTACCGGTGATTGTATCGAGTGGTTTACTTGTGGGCGGAAGGGGAGCTACACCATTAGAGGCTTGAGAAAATCTCCAAGGCTCAGCCTTTTTGCTCGTGGTAAATCAGTAATGAGCCAGTTTCGCAAAGGGGTTCTAAAAAAGGCAGAGTTTTCCAAGCTTCGTTCTTTTATCTTGGCTCCACGCCACCCATATGGGCGTCCAAACACACCAGGATTTCCCGGTAATCGAACCAAGGATTCAAAAGCGTTGGTTAATTCCTTGTCTGCCGACTTGCACCAACCCTTGTCGCAAGAGGAGAAAGCGGCATTGGCGGAGTATGTAACCGGCTACAATGCTCATGGGTTCGGCACTGGAGCGGACCCCATTTTTTCCCTGCCGGAGTGGGCTATCCCCGCCAGGATTTTCCTGATTACCCGGCGGCAAGATGTCCTGGACCACCTGCTGCGCATTGCCGATCCCGCCATTCTTCTGCGCAACGGGTTTGAGGTTAAAGGTATTAAATACGGTGTTCGATTCGGTGGTTCATATCAGCGCTACCTAAATCTCCATGACTTCTGTATTTTCCCTGAGGGTGGGTTCCAGTCAGAGGCGGACATGGATGGCAAATATTTCAATGATCGGCATGAGTATGTTCGAAATGAGATTTCTCATACCAGTGACTCGGCGAATGCACGCATGATCACACCATCCCTAGCGGCTTATTGCATATCACTACATCCTGAAATTTGGGATCAAATTATTCCTGACGGTGATCCGTGCAGGCTCGGGGCGACATACCGTCAGCGGGCTGAGCGCTATATTCGTGAACTGGCACTCAACTACACGGACTACAAGAATCACAAGCTGTTTAACTTTCAGACCGAATTCATCTGGGAGAATTACACTACTTTTCACAAGGATAACGATCTTTACCTGCAGAAACGAGAAGCCTGGGAGAAGGCGCGGAGTGCG
>CALCSP010000098.1 GCA_937893785.1 uncultured Verrucomicrobiales bacterium | reverse complement strand
TGGAATGGCTCGGCAAATGAGCCAAGGGGCATTAGGTGAACGCCTAGTCAGAAAGCGTTCAGCTAGTAACCCTCTATAAGAAAACTGCCGTGTAATAAGCAAGCTGGCGTGTATTCTTGTCAATGCCGAGATGATTGGTTAGGTTCTTTACTGAAGGGATAATAATTTTATTTGATGCTGATGAACAAAAGCCTGCACTTGCTTGTTGTGCTGACAATGATGAAATGGGTACTGGCTGTTTCATTTCAGGCTCAGGCGAAGGAAGATCCTCAGTTGCGGGGAATTGCCGAGACCTGGCAGGGAGAGAAGATTGAGGGATGGATTCGCTTTGAGCGCGATCATGTAATCATTCGGGAGATCAACGGAAAATCTGAAAAAAAGCTTCCGGCAGCTCAACTGAAGTCTGCGCACATGCACCTAACCGGTGCGGCTCCCCAGCGTGTTCCGGGATTGAGGGGGACCTATTTCAGTAATATGGAATTCGGGGGAACTTTGATTGAGAGGATTGACCCCCAGATTCATTTCGACTGGAAAGGGGATGCACCCATGCCGGGTATTCCTGCAGACCGGTTTAGTGTTCGCTGGGAAGGGGATGTCGAAACCTTGGAAGCGGGCAATTATACCTTTCATGTCCGCAGCGATGACGGGTCCCGACTTTATGTGGATAATCGCCTTTTAATTGATAGCTGGCGTCCTCAGGCGGCAAGAGACATGAGTGCTTCCATTGAGCTTGAGGCTGGGCGTCGCTATCCCATTAGGCTTGATTATTTTGATGGCGCGGTTCTGGCCAATGTTTCTCTTTCATGGACGCCGCCCGGTGGAGTAAAGCACTTGATCGGTGCAGACCGCTTTTCCCAGACGTATTCTTCAGAAAACCCGTTAAAGGAAACGAATGGCCTTCAGGGGGCTTATTTTCATGGCACCAACCTGCAGGGGCCTGCGGTGCTTAGGGTAGACCGTAACATTGATTTTCCGTGGACAGGACGAGAGTTGGCACCGGGTTTCGGGGTACACAAATACAGTGTGCGCTGGGAGGGCGAGCTTGAGGCGCCCATTAGTGGTAAGGTGACCATGCATACGGTTACCAATGACGGGGTAAGATTGTGGCTGGGTGAGCAAAAACTCATCGATGTCTGGAGGGGCATGAGTGCCACAGAGCATCGTGCTGAGATGGAGCTTGTTGCCGGAAAGCGTTATCCGTTCAAGATGGAGTATTTTCAGGATGAGGGAACTGCTGAGGTTCGGCTTTTCTGGAGTGGGGCAGGTCTGCCAAGGCAGATTGTTCCTGTGGAGAAGTTCTTTGTGCGTGGAGGAGTGCGCTTGCTGAGCAGAACGGGTGCGGGCTTGTTGCTGAAAGGGGGATCGTTTCTTTCTGGCGGCATCGCACAGGTGGGACAGGATGCGGTCAGGATCGATTATCTCAATGGAGGAATTCTTAAGATCCCGAGACAGAACATCGGAGGATTGCAACTCTCACCGATCAGTCCTGCTCGGGTTGTTGATGTTGCCAAGTGCAAGTCCGGATGTGCTTTGCGAAGTGGTGACTATTTTGAGTCATCGCTTCTATCTTATGAGCAGGGGACGTTGAAGGTGCGGTCCACCCTTTTTGGCAGTCGGGAGTTTCTTCCAGGGCAGGTTTCCTTTGTGAAGATCGGCGATTTTAAGAGAGCGAAGGCCAATTTCGAGCTTCATACCCGATCTGGGTCGCGGCTCCGAGCGGATTGGTTGATGCTGGATGGAAAGCGTGCCCTCGTTAAGGATAATTCTTTTTGCTGGATCAACCTGAAACCCAGTGACGTGGTAGCTGTCTACGGGATTGCGGCAACTGCTGATGCAGAGCGGAAATAGCGCAACTATACGAGTCATGCCTTTATTCCGGACGCTTCCATTGCTTGCCCTGGTTTGTTCTTGTTTTCTTCCAGCAAGGCTTGAAGCGCTACCTGGTCTGCTTGGACGGGTTGAATTAAAGGCGGGAGCGAAAATGAAGGGCTTCATTTGCTTCGACCGGGATCATTTGGTTTTAAGAGATGGAAGTGGGGCAGAGCACAGAATTCAGGCAGGGGACTTAAAGGTGGCGTATCTGGACGGAGGTGATGCGGCTCCTTTACCTGGGTTGCTAGCCACTTGCTATCGTCAATCAGGGCTGGCCGGGCCTTCTGTGGAACGGGTTGATGGGGTGATCGATTTTGATTCCGGGGCCATGCCCGCCTTTCCGGATGGAGGCCAAGATAAGTTGAGTGTGCGCTGGGATGGAGAGATTGAAACTGGCTCTGCCGGGAATTATTTGTTTCAAGTGAATGGGAACGGTGGGGTGCGATTGTGGGTGAACGCTCGTAAATTGATTGATCAATGGAATAACAGGCAGTTCAGGGAGCATGTAGGCAACATTCAACTGGAAGGGCGTCAACGTTATTCCATCAGGCTGGAATGCATTGAGTGCGATGGTAATGATCCCTTCCGCCTCTTGTGGACCAAGCCCGGCGAGGAAGACAGGCAGTTGATCTCCGCCGAGCATCTATCTCATCAAATAGTCAAAGCCTCACAGCCAAATGGTCTGCTCGGTCGTTATCACAAGGGAAGCAATTTTAAGGGGGATCCTGTGGAGAGAATTGACCGTGAAATTGATTTCGACTGGACAGGTAAGGCTCCTTTTCCGGGTTATGGAATTAACTATTTCAGTGTGCGTTGGGAGGGTGAGGTTCAGGCTCCTGTGAGTGGTCCGGTCACATTTCATGCAACGACGGATGATGGCGTCAGGGTATGGGTTGGTGGGGAGCTGATTATAGATGAGTGGCGGCCTCGGCTGGCAACGGAAAGCCGAGGCAATGTGAACTTACTGGCCGGGCGTCGTTATCCTTTTCGCATGGATTATTATCAGGCGACCAAAGGGGCTTCGGCAAAACTCTCATGGAGTGCTCCCGGACTCAATAAAGAGCTGGTGCCAAGCAAATTGCTTTTTGCCAATTCGCCAACCAGGCCTGCGCGTGAGGTTTCTCCAGGAATTCTTTTGAAGGGGGGCTCGTTCTTGGCCGGTAAACTTTCCGGAATGGATCAGCGGGAAGTTAGGCTTTCCTATCTTGATAAAAGGGAGCTGAAAATTCGCCGAGAGAATGCCGGAGCACTTCAGTTTGTACCGCTCATCACTTCTGAGCTTGATCGCATTGCTGTTCGCAG
>CALCSP010000097.1 GCA_937893785.1 uncultured Verrucomicrobiales bacterium | reverse complement strand
TGGTTGTAGATCCGACCCACTGTTCCCCTGGCACGGCCGTCCTGGTTGCGCAGCCCGGCCTCGATCGCGGTGCGTAGCTGATTGCGGTCAACACCATCCAGCGAGTTTCTCAATAGGGTGCCAAACACTGCAAAGCTCAGGTAGCGCTGTTCCATGCCGCGTGGGTCCGCCTTGGAAGGTTGTCTGGCAAGTATGCTGAGGAGTTCCGGGAGGGCGGGCATCGCAGGCTTGCCGATATTGGCAAGAGCCTCGGCGGCCTCGATACGAAGCCACATATCTTCATGCTGCAAGCACTTGGTCAGTGCAGGAACCGCTTCGGCAGCCTTGCCTTTGAGCATGGCGAGTGCCTGGCAGGCCCCGTAGCGTGCCTCGGGACTGACCTCGCTAAGCATCTTGACCAGTTCGGTGGTTTGGACAGTTTTGCCACGCGCCAGTGACATGGCGGCCCGCTCGCGCACGATGGGGGACCAGTTGCCGAGGCGTTCAATGAGCTGGGCGGTGTCCAGCTTATCATAGGCACTGTTGCGATCCTTGTTATTCCAACCACGACCGTCCTTGATGATTGCTGTGGCGGTAGCCGCATTTAATTGCGGGATGGCCCCCTTGCGCTTTCCGGTCAGGTAAATTTTCTTCAGTGGCAGTGCGTAGGAGAGCAGGTAGGCGCCGGTGCAGTCCCAGCGGGCGTATTTATCATGGCGGGTTCCCGGTGGTCCCAGATGCACGAAGGAGCCGTCCGGGCGGCGGGCAAGATCAAAATACCAGGCGCCAAACTCCTGCATCCACAAACCTGTGGCAACCGGGCCCGTTTGTGCAACGGCCGGGAGCGACCAGAGCACATTAAAGAAATTTCCAGTGTGCCCGCAGTCGCGCTCGGCACCATGTGAGGCAAGGCTCATTTTCGAGAAGAAGTTGGCACCTTCACTCTCGTTGAGCAGGTTAAAGAGAACTGAGGCCATGCCGCATTTGCCGTTGTCCTCATGGGTCTGGGTCCATGGACGGTGGTCACCGTAGGGAATGGCACCCTTACCGATATAAAAGCGCAAAAGGCGGGCACTGCGTTCAATGGCACGATCGATTGCAGGGTCCTTGACTCCGGCTGCACGAGCCATCACAAGTGCAGTGGTTAGAGGAATTCCGGGGGAATTCATCATGCCATATCCCATCAGTCTGCCGTCTTCTCCGGCAAATCGGTGTCCCCAGGAGCCGACGATGCTTTGCCCATTGGAAGCTTCCAGTGCCAGTCGGCGCAGCCCGGCACTGACGGAGTTGTCACCGGTTGCCATGGTATACTCGGCGAGGAAGATCATGACATATCCGTAATACCAGGTTTGGAATCCATCGGCAGAAAACCCTGCTGCCCACTGGGCTTCTTTTTTTACCAGCGGAAGGTAATCCGGATTGCCACTGGCGAGCAGGGCAAGTGCATTCAGGCTGCGCGGGATCGGGTTTGGCCGATAGTTGGCATCGGTCACGCGGGATGCCAGTGCCCTGCACCCTCTCATTAAGATGCGCCTTGATTTTTGGCAGTCATAGGGAGCGGTTGCGCTGTAGCTTCCCAGGACAGGCAACTTCAGGGTGGCCTTGTCGGTCTTTCCGTCGCGCCAGCGGATCAGTTCAAGGGTGCCATTGTTTTTTTCTTGCTCGGCTTCGGTCAGCGCCCGCCCGATTTCCGTGCGCGGGTCATGGGCAAAGGCCTTGCCGCCAACCCCAAGGATGACATCACCAACTTTCAGGACCCCATCCGCTGGCGATCCCTTGTCCACCTTGGTGATGAATACCTGTCGGGCATCCGTGGTGACCAGCTTGTCACTGAATATCCAGCCACGGCAACCTGTAGCACCGAGGTTCCAGTCATGAACGGCACCCTTGGGGATAGTATCCCCCTTGGTGAAATCCGGCATTGCGATCTTTGAGCCTGGTGCACCATGGAGCGGAGAGGTGACAATGAGCGTTGCGGTAACGATCCTTAACAGGGGACTGGAGATGGTTTTAGCGGACAATGTTTCTTTTAAGGAGTTCTTGATTGGCCGGGAAGCTAGGGGAGAAGGGCTTCGATGTCTATTTCGGATCCTTGACCGGTTTCTTGGCGGCCCAGTAAATGGCACGGATGACCAGTTTCTGCAGAGCGGGATTGTCCCATGCTTTCTTGTCATGCCCGAGCCCGGTATTAAACAGGCGTCCCTTGCCGTATTCATGGACCCAGATCATGGAGTGGTTTTCCTTGCCTCGGTCGATGCGTCCGAGATGATGGAGCTTGTCCTTTGTAGCAGGGTGCATCTTGTCGCGGTAGGACTCGTCCTGGATTTCGAATGATTCCATGCCCTTGGTGATGGGGTGTTCCTTGTCGGTGAAGACGATCCTGAAGGTTCCGCCGCCATGGCCGATGAACTGCCCGCCAAAAATCTTCCAGTAGGCGTCTGATTTTTTGAAGGCATCTGTTGCATGTACGCCGACAATCCCGCCACCCTTCTTGAGGTATTCCTCGAGTCCGCTTTCCTGAGCGGGGTCCGTGAAATTGCCCCCGGAACCGAAGAAGAGGACCACGTCGTAGTCCTTGATCTTTCCCGCCTTCAGGTCATCAATCTTGTTGCTCAAGGTGAGTTCAAAGTCGCCCTGTTTCTTGAACAAAGGAATGATCGCTTCTTGATAACCCTTCCAGTCATGCCCTCGTCCTCCCATGTAGAGAATCTTGATTTTCTCATGATGATCCGCACTTGCTTCATGGATAGGAAGAAAGCAGAAAGAGAGGGCAAGCAATGATGGCAATTTCAGGAAGTTCATTCCTGAATACT
>CALCSP010000096.1 GCA_937893785.1 uncultured Verrucomicrobiales bacterium | reverse complement strand
GAACGAGAAGGAAGAAGAAGATCAGGCGAAAGGTTATGAAGATGGTGTTGAGCAAGGCTCTGGTCGGGAATAAAGGTTGCGGATCGGCCTTATGATGAGCTGAAATTATTTTTGCCTTTTCTTCATGCACGGAATAGGTGAATTTCTTTGTAGTGTGGGAATATATAAAAGCTCTCTTTGATGCTCCTTTTAGCACAACCAAAAACGGGTTGAGTATTATTGGGCTTAGTGTTGCGGCATTGCTTGCGGTATGGGTTTTATGCGGATTTCTAGCAGCGCTTAAAGACATTGGGAGAGATTTGAAAAGGAAGTTTTTTGGTGGGGGGAGTTGATAATATCGGTCGAGGTGACCGCTTAAATCGGTTTTGGGTATAGGCGTGTGCGCTTAATTACGTTTTTTAACTGATTATGCGAGCTGTTGATGCAGTCTTGTGCAGTTCAGTGTGTGAGGCGTGAATGCTCAACGTGAGATTTGCCTCATAGTCGATTTCCTTGTAGACCGCTCTATTTATTCTACAGAGAAGCTCTAGAGTGGCGTAAAAAAAACGCACCCATGAAATGAAGCGCTTTGAGAGTTTGGCTGCGGCCAAGACGATGTCCGGTTCCCTCAATAGCATAGAGTATCAGTTCATGAGTTGCCTGATCGGTGTTGAAATAAGTCAGTTTAATTCCATGACCGATGTCCTTAGTTCTTGGGGTCGACTTGCATCCATGATTTTTAGCCCAAAGATACATGGTTTCATTTGCTGAATGAAATACCTCGCCGCGTGCCTGTTCTCCGCCTTTGAATAGAGGATCATCGGTGCCACAAACAAGAAGAACCGATATCTTGGGGCGGTTATTTGGGGTGGGGGGTCTGTTTATCATTGCGCCTCGCATCGGCGCAATTGCAGCAAATAATTTTGTTTCCATTGCCAATCTAAAACAAAAAATGGCCCCGCTCGAACCGCCGGTGGCATAAATTCGATCTTCATCAATGGATGCGTTTTTTTTGAGATGCGTAATAATCTTGCGAACAAGCCCCACGTCATCGGTGTTGCTGATCCGATGCCCCTCGAAGCCGTTCCAGCCGGTAATGCCGCGTGCGTTGCTGATCCCCTGTGGGCTTACACTTATAAAGTCGTGCTTCTGCACGAGTTCTTCCAGCTGGCGATGATACCCTTCCTTTGGTCCTCCTGCGCCATGGAATCCAAAAATAACAGGATAAGATTTCTTTGTTGTATAGGTTTCGGGTAAGCGAACCAGCATTTCTCTCTGGTGTCCGTCGTGTTTTAATTTTATCAGGCTTGTGCCGGCATTGAGAATGTCTGCCGATAAAGTGCTGGGTAGGAAAACACTTATAATTACAATAAATGATCTCATGGGGATGGAAAAGAATGCCTGCACCCTGCTTAAAAGGGAGCCGGAGCGCAGACAGGATATTCAGCAGAGTTATGCGAGAAGTTGTGGTATGACCTTGCCTCCAAATTGTGAGAGCTGCTTGTACCTTCCTCCATGGAAGTAAGTTAACTTATTGTCATCAAGTCCAAGGAGATGAAGGATTGTTACGTGCAGATCTCGAATTGGATGAACGACTTCTGTGGCTGTAGATCCGATTTCATCAGTTGCTCCAACGACAGCGCCCTTTTTAATGCCTCCTCCGGCGAGCATCATTGTCATGGCGTCAATATTGTGCCCCCGTCCTAGGGAATACACTCCGCCACGGCGATTGTTATCAGGGGTCCGGCCAAACTCCCCAGTCCAGATTACGAGTGTTTCATCCAGCATCCCTCTTTGCTTAAGATCTTTAATTAATGCGGTCATGGGCTTGTCAACGCTCCTGATGCGGGAGGAGTGTCCGCGTTCCAGATAGTCATGGCTATCCCAGCCACCTGAGAATATTTGTACAAAGCGCACTCCTTTTTCAACGAGCCTACGAGCCATTAGGCATTGTGTTCCGAACTTCTCTGTGTGTTGCTGGTTCAGTCCGTAAGCTTCGCGAGTGGCCTCTGACTCTCCTTTCAAATCCATAACTCCCGGCACTTCGAGTTGCATTCGATAAGCCAATTCATAGCTCTCCATTCTTGCCGCAAGCTCACTGTGATAAGGGTGTTTTTTTGCATGAAGCTGATTGAGTAACGACAATTCGTCCAGTGCTTGCCTCTGGTGTGACCTTGTTTTGTTTGAAGGAGGATGAAGGTCAAGAATGGGTGAGCCTTCAGGGCGTAGCCTTGTTCCTTGAAAATGAGCTGGAAGGAAACCGTTGCTCCAGTTCCTGGATCCGCCCTGAGGAAGAGCCAGTTCGCTCATGACAATATACCCAGGAAGATTCTGGTTGGTTGTTCCCAATCCGTAATTGGCCCATGCCCCCAGTGCTGGATCACTGCCGAGTCGACTTCCGGTATTCATGTGGAAAAGCGCTTCGGGATGGTTAAGAGATTCCGCCTGGCATCCCCTATAATTGCATAACTCATCAGCCACTTCGGGCAGGTGAACCCATTGGTCACTCATGTCCAATCCTGACTGGCCTACTTGGCGTGATTTGAATGGGCTGCCCACATAAAAGCGAAAGCCCGTAGCTAGTCCCGCGGAGCGTTTTGATTCTGCTTTATGGCGGGCATTGAGAGCTGGCTTCGGATCGAATGTGTCCACCTGACTTGGACCTCCTTCCATAAATAGCATGATGACAGCCTTCGCTTTTGGCTGATGCATGGGCTTTTTGGGAGAGAGCGGGCTCGTAGATTCACTAGCCAATAAATCTGTCATTGCCAATGCTCCAAGAGATGAGCCGAGCCCATAAAGGTAATCGCGGCGGCCACAGTGAAATGGGGTCATATCAGTAAACATAGATGAATTCATTGGAGTTGAAAAGCAAGAGGCACAGGTCAGCGAGAGCCCTTGTTTTCGGGGGTACGTCAAATGGCCTTTTATCCGGCACGTAGTTTTCAAATACAGGGAGTATTTCCTTATACTGAAAGGGTTGACCGGTGAACTCCTCGACTAATGAGCGTACGATACTTTTCGGGTAAGTAATCTTGAGGGGGTGATGTTTGGCGTGGTAGCCCTGCATCTTTACGGTGTAATTTTTGAGCCGTTCCCATTCGGCTTTGCTGGGCACGCGGCCGAACGCAAGTTGTACGGCTCGCTTAACCTGCAGGTGAAGCGTATCGAATTCTCTTTCAATCCTTATTGCAAGGGCAATTGACCTGTCGGTCATTACTTGGCTATTAAGAAGAGTTAAGGCTTGTGGGCTTACCGATGTGGAATCCCTTTCCTCACAAGAATCATTCGGGTTTGGTTGGTTGAAAAGTTCAAGAAAAGGGTCTGGTTGTCCGCGTGTGCGATAAGCATATATAGTGCGTCTATTACGCTCCAAAGGTAAACGTGAGGGTTGATAAGCAGGAGCAATTGAGAATTGGATCATTCGTGGTTGAAGCGCCACTTCCATATTGATTTCAGGGTAAACAGGAAGGCCTCCTATAGCTGTGTTTAATTCACCGGTGGTTTTCAGCATGCTGTCGCGTAACTCCTCTGCTGTGAGTCTGCGCGGCATCCTGTAAGCGATCAATTTATTGTCAGGGTCTGTGTTGCGCAGCATAGACATGTTCGGATGGTTACCGCTTTGTCGATATGTGTCCGAAGTCATGATCATTCGGTGCAGGCGTTTAATTCGCCATCCATTTTCCATAAAATCAGCTGCGAGCCAGTCCAGTAATTGTGGATGCGTGGGTTTACCTCCTTTGGTTCCGAAATTATTTGGGTTGCTAGCGAGAGGTTTGCCGAAATGATGTTGCCAAACTCTGTTTACGATGGACCGAGCAGTAATTGTGTTTCTTGGATCCACAATCCACTTGGCCAGTGCAAGTCGTCGACCATGCGGGGATTGTGTGATTTGATATGGGTCTTGAGAGTCACTTGATGAGGGAATGCCTATACCGCTTAACACACCGGGAGTTACCTTTTCAGAGGGAGCTTCAAGCGAGCCTCCCATAAGTATATGTATTTGTGGTATAGGTGCTTTTGGGGCGGATTTGGGCATGCGCATGGATCGCGCGTTGAGGGATTTTGGGTCTGGTCCGTTATAAACGCCCTGTACCATCGGTTGATACCGTTCCATACGGCGATTCCAGATCCATTGATCTTGTTCCCGCACCTTTTTACGACCGGTTTCTTCAGGGGAGAGACCGACGTGACGGGGAGGTTTTTCTTCATCCGGAAGCTTGCGTCTAGCTTTCTCATCGATGTAGTCCTTGCCATTGGCTTTAAACCATTCCCGGGCTGCAGATTCCTGCTTGTCATACAAAGACTCATACTCAGCTGTAGCAAAGTTGAGTAGCTTTTGGGTCATGGAACGCCCCTCTTTGAAGCCAGAAACATTTTCATTCTTGAGGAAAGGCGCTGGACGCTCTGCCAGTTGAGTTCCAGCGAAGACTGCATACATTCTATAGTAATCTCGGGTGGGAAGTGGATCGAATTTATGGTCATGGCATTTGAAACAGCGCATGGTTGTGCT
>CALCSP010000095.1 GCA_937893785.1 uncultured Verrucomicrobiales bacterium | reverse complement strand
CAGAGACCGGCACTCTATGAGGTCGATGACGGCAGGGCAGCGACGAACGGACTGCACAACTTCCGAATTGTTATGACTCCTGCTGACGTGAGCTTCATGCACGTGAGCACGGAGGTCATGAGTAATGATCGACTCAATGCAACGGTCATTGATGATGAGAGGCGGATTTACTATGGCTGTGGGGTGCGCCTCAAGAGCAGTGAGCGGGGAAGGGACAACCTGAACCGTGTGGGTTACAACGTCCAATTTCCCGCTGATAACCTTTACCAAGGGGTTCACGAGAAGATTGCTATTGACCGTTCCCAGGGACAGTCTCCCGGTCAGCGCGAGTTGCTTTTCGATATCATGATGTCCAATTCAGGTGGGGTGCTAAGTCGCTATTATGACCTTATAAGAATTATTGCCCCGAACAATGCTCTGACCGGCAGCGCCACCCTGCAACTGGCCCGTTATGATGAGCTGTTTCTTGATTCACAGTTTGAGGATGGTGCCGATGGTAAGGTCTATGAGTATGAGCTGATTTACTATCCGACCTCGGAGAGTGGCGGATTGAAGCGCCCGCAACCCGATCGTGTCGTTGGTGTCAGTGTTTCCAATCTTGGCGATGACCCGGAGGCTTACCGTTGGTTTTTTCTTAACAAGATCAACCGGGAAGCGGATGATTTTGACCCGATTATCAAATACGCAAAACATTTCAGCAAGTCAGGCAATGCATTTGAGGAGGGCTTGGATGATGTGGTCGATGTGGATCGTTGGTTGAGAGGGATGGCTTATGCCGTTTTGACCGGTGCGGGAGATAATGCCGCGGCAGGCAGTCAACATAATGGTGCTTACTACGCAAACCCCAGTGGTCAGATCATGTTTTTACCCCATGATATGGATTTTGCCTTCAATGCTTCGCGCAGCATCTTTGCCAATTCCGAATGCAGCAGGCTAACTGCAAATGCATCAAGGCGCAGGATTTACCTTGGTCATCTGCACGATATTATCACCACGACCTATAACAACAGCTACATGTCCATCTGGACTTCTCACTTTGCCGGCCTTGATCCCAATCAGAACTGGGCAGGTGATCTTGGTTACATGAATAGCCGATCGGCCAACGTGCTCTCGCAGATTAACAGCTCGATCCCTCAGGTTAACTTCTCGATCACCACCCAGTCACCCTTGACGGTTGCATCAGGTGCTGCCACGATTTCCGGCACCGGCTGGGTAAACCTGCGCACCATCCGAGTTCAAGGTAACACGGAGCCATTACCAGTGACTTGGCTTGATGGCAATACCTGGCAGGTAAAGCTGCCAGCTCCTCCAGGATCGAGTGTTATAACCCTTGAGGCAGTCGACTTTGCCGGGCAGGTGATAGGTGACAGGTCGATCACGATCAATAACACCACCCCGGTAGCCCCGGCTTCTGCAGCCAATCTCGTTATCTCAGAGATCATGTATCATCCCGGGGCATTGACTCCGGAAGAAATTAACGCGGGGTTTGTTGATCCAGACCAGTTCGAATACATCGAGGCTATGAATATTAGTGGGGAAAGCGTGCTCCTTGAGGGAGCAAGATTTATTGAGGGCATAGCATATGATTTTGCCCAGGGGGAGGTCCTCGAACCAGGAGCCCGATTGGTCATTGCCCGAGACCGTGCCGCGTTTCTACAACGTTATCCGGAGGCATCTTTATCATTGGCCTCGGGGCAATTCCTTAATGAAACAGGGCTTTCCAATGGCGGGGAACGGCTCAGGTTGATTGATGCAGGGGGTGCCGACATTCGTAACTTCAGCTACAAGGATCGTGCGCCCTGGCCGGAATCAGCTGATGGGCAGGGATCTAGCATGGTCTTGATAGCCCCTCAATCTGCTCCTGATCATGGGGTGGCATTGAACTGGCGCAGTAGCGCCTTGCCGGGCGGTGCTCCGGGAGAGTCCGATGCACTGGCTTTTGATGGGGAAGCGGGAGCCGACAATGACGGTGACGGCATGAGCGCTTTCCTTGAGTATGCCCTTGGGAGCAGCGACCTGATAGCAGGGGGAAGTCAGGTTGCGGTGATCAATGAACAGTCAGGCCATTTG
>CALCSP010000094.1 GCA_937893785.1 uncultured Verrucomicrobiales bacterium | reverse complement strand
TCGCAGGGTGGGGTATGTGCCGCAGCGCGAATCGGTGGACTGGGATTTTCCCGTGAACGTCATGGATGTTGTGCTGATGGGTTGTTATGGCAGGATAGGATTGATTCGCCGCACAGGTCGGAAAGAGAAGGCTCGGGCCCGTGAATCCTTGGATAAGGTCGGGATGTTACCATATGCAGATCGCCAGATATCCAACCTCAGTGGTGGTCAGCAGCAGCGCGTATTTATTGCGAGGGCACTGGCTCAAGAAAGTGATATCTACTTGATGGATGAGCCCTTTGCTGGAGTGGATGCGGCAACCGAGGCTGCACTTGTGACGCTGATGAAGGAAATGCGTGATCAGGGGAAAACAGTTATTGTGGTGCATCATGATCTGGCAACAGCCCGCGAATATTTTGATATGCTCCTGTTGCTCAACATGCGTGTGGTAGCCTTTGGAAATACTCAGGATGTTTTTACCGGAAAACTCCTGCAGCAGACTTATGGAGGACGGTTGACGGTGCTCTCGGAGATTGCCGATAAGGTCGCTAAGGATGGCGGGTAATACACTGTTGACGTGAATGTTCGTTCCATTACTCCTGTTCTTGTACTGTTGCTGGTGTGTTCCGTCGATGCCCAGGCTGCCAGGATCGGTGAGCTAACGGAGAATGATCCGTGGGAGCAGGCTCGTCGTTTTTTTACCTTTGCCGATCCCGGTCTGAGGCTTGCGTTGGCAGGAGCCCTTCTGTTTGGAGCGGCCTGTGGGCTGCTGGGCAGTTTTATCGTGGTAAGAAAGATGGCTCTTATCGGGGATGCTATATCGCATGCGGTCCTGCCGGGTGTAGCTCTCGGGTTCCTTTGGTCAATGGACAAGGATCCCCTAGCGATCCTAGCTGGGGCAACTGCGGCTGGGTTGATAGGATCACTTGTCGTTGAGCTCATTCAGCGGACCACAAAAATCAAACAGGATGCAGCATTGGGTATTGTCTTAGCTTCCTTTTTTGCGCTTGGCCTTTGCATGATGAGAATGATCCAGAACACCGGGGCTGGATCAAGGATCACCGGCCTTAAAAGCTACCTATTCGGGGACGTGGCGGTTTTGAATCGTCAGGATGTGGTCACCATTTCCGTGGTGGTGATTGTTACCATATTTCTGGTCATTTTGCTTTATCGGCCATTACTGACCATTGGATTTGACCGTGAATTTGCCCGTTCGACAGGTCTTCCTGTCAGATGGTTGGATTGCCTGTTTCAGCTATTTCTGGCGTTTTGCATTGTGGTTGCCCTGCAGGCAGTTGGAGTGGTGTTGGTGTCGGCTTTATTAATCACACCTGCGGCCACCGCCTATCTTTTGGTACACAGGATGCACCACATGCTCTGGCTGGCTGCTGTATTCGGGATGTTTTCCGCGGTAATTGGTGTTTTCTGCTCCTTTTTGGGAAGCAATCTCCCGACCGGACCCTTTATGGTTGTTGGTGCCAGCAGCCTCTTTCTTCTCGCCTACCTGTTTGCTCCAAGGCATGGTCGAGTCACGCGGTGGATGCATTATAGAGCCCGCCGGCGCAATGTGAGCAATGAAAATATGCTCAAGTCCATTTACAGGATAATTGAGAAGGGGATGGCCGGGAAGGATGGCAGGGCGGGGGTTTCAATGGACTTGCTGGCGGGTGAAAGGCAGGTTTCCGTGACCGAATTGTTTGGTGACCTGCGCCGCTTAAGGAGCCTTGGAGTTGTGGAGTTTGTCGATGGCAAAGGTGAGGTGGCTCTAACAGAAAGTGGACTCAGGCAGGCTCGGCGTGTGGTTCGCAACCACCGTTTATGGGAGCTTTACCTGACCAATGAGGCAGACTACGCCTCAAACCATGTGCATGATGATGCTGAGAAGATTGAGCACTTTCTCAGTGAGGAGAAGGTGGCTGAGATTGAGAGGCAACTGGACTTTCCGGATGTTGATCCGCATGGCCAACCCATTCCAGGGAGGGATATAGTATGAGTTTACACCGTGTATTTGTGGAACCGTGGCAAAGTCACGCAACGCATTACTGGCCGATTTGCGCAATGGCTATGTTTGTAACCGTTGCCTGTGCATTACTCGGCAACTATCTCGTATTGCGCCGGATTTCACTGGTCGGAGACGCGATCAGTCATAGTGTGCTTCCCGGTATTGCCATTGCCTTTATCATGACGGGAAGCCGGACTGGAACACCCATGTTTATCGGTGCTCTTGTGGCTGGAGTTGCTGCGACGGTATTTATTGAGTTACTGCATTCTAGAAGCCGCCTCAAACAGGATGCAGCCATTGGTATTACGTTTTCAACCATGTTTGCGATAGGGGTGATCCTGATCTCTATCCATGGTGCTCATACGGATCTGGACCTTGACTGCGTGTTGTTTGGTAAAATGGATTTCCTGTCGTTAAAGGAACCGGTTTTTCTGGGGCTTCCCGGTGTTACTATCACAATGGGAGTAATTGCCTCTTGCGTGGGGATCTTGGTGATCCTGTTTTATAAAGAACTGCTGGTTAGTTGCTTTGACTCGGCGTTGGCTGCCTCAATTGGAATCAATCCCAAGCTGGTTCACTATTTGCTGATGTCCGTGCTCTCGGTGGTCGTTGTCGGTGCATTTACCTCGGTTGGGGCCATTCTTGTTATCGCTATGCTCATTCTTCCTGCGGCCACTTCATGTCTGTTGAGTGAGCGCCTTTGGGTCATGATGCTCTTGAGTCTTCTGCATGCATTCATTAGTTCACTGGCTGGTGTTCATCTGGCCGTGGCCCTGCAGGTACCCACAGCACCTGCTTGCGTGGTGGCTGGGATGGCGATTTTTGTAATTGTCTGGATTGCCAGTCCCCGGCAGGGATTAATCAGTCTCTGGTTACGCGCCCGCACCCCTCGTCCCGAAGGTTCAGTGGAAGCCTAGTAAGGCACGATGATGCAGCTCTGTAACACTGAAATGGGCAGATTGCACTTACAGAAATTCAACAATTTTGTAATAGATGAAGCTCGTGCGAGCATCAAGTTTCCCTTGTTATTTAAGCCCTTCGAATGAAGAATAGCGTTTGACGAGTTGACCGTTTAGTTGTCAATCTTCAATCCCTTTTACTTACCCATAATAAAGCCATGAAACATCCATCCCTTCGCAGCATCCGCCTCTTTTCACTGTTGGCCTTAGTTGGCCTTTCTTGTTGCCACTTACCTACAGTTTCCGCTGATGGTCACAAGGTTGAGAAGGCCTTCGGGTTCGCGGCCAAACTTTCGCCCGATACTGAGGCGGTATTTGCATTGCGTAATCTTGCCAAGTTTGCTGATGGCATCGGAAGCAGTAACACATGGGAAAAGGTGAGCGGTTTGATTATGGCGGCCAGCGGAATGGATGTCAGTGAGGCGGCAGAACCTTTCAATGAAGTCATGAATTTTCTTGGCGAGGATGCGTTCATTGTTCTTGGTGAGGGGAGTGCAGTGGAAACAGAACGGTTGATGGATTTCTACCGGGCCTATTATGCCATATATCCCAAATTCATGGAGTTAATGATTGAGCAGCAGTTTGGTGGCGACGAGGGGGAGCTTGAGGCTGAAGTGGCGCAACTCATTGAGGAAACCCTCAATGCTAATGAGGGGAAGATTCTGAAATCAATGCTAGAGCTGCAATTGCCACCATTGATTATTGGGTGCAAGCCTCCGAAAGGAGCTACAGGACAACTTGTTGCACAGCTTGCAGCCTTTGAGGAGGATCTTCCTCCGACCGTCCTGACCTCCGAGTTTGATGTGGTTGGTGCCGGTAAATTTCGCTCATGGTCAATTGCTGCAAAGGATGTGTTTGATGATTCGGCACGCGAGGAGATGCGTGCCGAACTTGACAATGAAAAGCTCGCAGCGCAGTTGGAGCAAATTATAGACAGTAAGAAGGCTGAGTTTTCTTTCGGAGCTGTGGGTGACTACATGATCCTCTCAATTGGTCCGGATCGCAGTCACTTGAAATTTGCGACCGAGAGCAGTAAATCCCTCATTGCTCAAAAGGGATTCGATTTCATGCATGGTTATGCTGATAAGCAGCTTCTTGCCTATGGGTATGCGGCTAAAGAGTTGCTTCAATCCTTAAACAGTCTGGCAGAGGACTCCAGTATTTATTCTGAGTTGATGACATCGTCTCTTAGTATGGCAGAGGATCTTGGATTCGATGTGTCCAAGATTACTCCACTGATGAAGAAATTCGCACGTCAGCTTGTTACCCTGACAAAGGTCAAGGCGGACACGAGTGCCGGCGTGATTTATGTCGAGGATGGAATCAAGGGGGCATCTATCGGTGGTTACAGCACTCCTGGTCTTGATGGAAGCAAGCCCCTGAAGTTGGCTGGGGCTGTGCCCGCTGACGCTTTCCTTGCCATTAATATGGCGGCAACTGCAAAGCATAAGGCCACAAGTATTGATTTCATGGAGACCGTTGCGCAAATGCTCTATCATGGAGCCTTTAGTTTTGCAGGAAGCAATGAGGCTCCGCCTGAGATGGCAGAGATTCTCGGAATGGTCGATCAGCAGTTTGTGCCGAAAATGCTTAAGGCTTGGAATATTATGAAGGAGAAGGTATTCAATGGCCTTGGCAATGAAGCAGGCGTGGTGATCGACCTGAAGGGCAGTATGCCAAAAATCCCGATCGATCATCCAGCAGTTGGTGTCGCGGTGAAGAAAGGGAAGTTGCCTCGTATTGCTGTCTTTAACAGCGTAAGTGAAAGAAAGTTACTGGCTGAGGCCTGGGAAGACATGGTGCCATTGCTCAACGAGATAGCTCAGGGTATACCAGGACAGGCACCTGGACAGGAGTTTGAAATTCCTGACCCATTGACCAGTGACGGGAAAAATGTCAAGACTCACTTTTTTGGCCTGCCTTTCGTCAGTAATGATTTTCTGCCTTCATTGTCCATTAGTGATGACTTGTTCTTT
>CALCSP010000093.1 GCA_937893785.1 uncultured Verrucomicrobiales bacterium | reverse complement strand
TCCTGCAGCCCTGCGAGTGGGTCAACGGGTATCCTAAGGATTTTTTCCGGGTTTGTCTCGGCCACCTCCTCGATATTTACCCCACCTTCCTCAGAAGCGACAATCATAGGGCATTGACCTTCACGATCCATAAGGATGGCCAAATAGTATTCTTTCTCAATATCGACTGCTTGGGCCACCATGACCTTATTGACTAATTTGCCGGCTTCCCCTGTCTGGTGCGTGACCAGCGTCTGACCAATCATTTTTTCGGCCAGAGATGCGATTTCATCGGGCTCGGATGAAAGGTGGACTCCTCCCTGAAACCCGTTCTTAAAAGTGCCCTTGCCCCTGCCTCCGGCATGGACTTGTGCCTTAATGACGACCTGCCCACCGATTTCTGAGGCTATGGCCTGTGCTTCTTTAGCGCTTTCTGCTACTTTGCCGGCCGGTGTCGGTACACCGTATTTAGCAAAAAGTTCCTTGGCTTGATATTCGTGGATATTCATGATTCGTTAGTAGCGGCGGGCACCTTAGAGGTAGGGCAATGACTGGTCAAGAGATGCTCAAATTCTACCGGCAGCTCCGATTGCCATTCACCAAATTCCGGGATGGACATACTTTGGCAGTGTAGAGCCTGCCTGGGCATCAAGAGCGTGTCCTTGAGTTTGTCCGTCCAGCCATTTTCAATGAAATCCAGATAACAGTTTTCGTCTGGCCCGTAGATCTTATCGCCGACTATTGGCAACCCTGCCTGTTTTGCATGTACGCGGATCTGATGCATCCGCCCGGTTTTTGGTAAAACCCGAAGAAGGGTGAGGTCTCCTTGTTCTTTAAGGGTTTCAAACTCGGTGTAGCAGGGGGCACCTGCGGGATGAGGGATTTGCTTAACCCAAATAGCGGACTCCTCTACTTGCCCTGCCCGGAGGATCGGGTCGGAGATAGTGAAACGGTCGTTTTTCGGGGTGCCATGTACAATGGCAACATATTCTTTTTGCACCCTGCGTTCCTGCATGGCCAGACTGAGCTTGCGTGCCGTTTCCCTGTTCTTGGCAACAATGACAACGCCACTGGTCTCACGATCTAGCCGGTTAATAATTGAGAGTGTGGCTCCGTTGGCTAGTTCATAGGCCAGCAATGCCTGCAGACCGTCAAGGAGAGTCGGCGGATTGCCGGGCACACTTGGATGAATCAGCAATGGGGCCGGTTTATCAACAACGATATAATCGGCAGTTTCCGTGATTATCGTAAAGTCAGGATTGTGAGCAACACGCATTTCCGTGGCCCGACAGAAGACATTACTGCCTAGGAGTTGAAGATAACGGATACCAAGATGTCCGCTAATCGTCTGAGTCGTCGTTACCTAGAACGTCAGCAACATTTTGCAGGGCATCGATGAATTCCTCAAGGGTTTCAGCGGGAAGCATGATCGTGTCGCGCCTGCCTCTCACATCCTCGGTTATCTTGAGGAATTTCCCCCTGTTGTTGGCCTTCAGGTCTATAAAGAATGTTTTCCTATCCGAGAAAATTTTCTCGGTGTGGAGGGGTTCATCCCGATAACGCTTGTGTTCGTTTTCTTCTTCTTCTTCTTCTTCTTCAAACATACCAGTTTGGATTTTTTTCTTTACCTCTCTAATTCCTACTGGCAACACATGTCCTTTTTAAAGGATGGAGCTACCGGCTGCATATTTACTTGCAGCAGAATTTCTAGGGAAGCGGATGCTAATGGGATAATTCAGGTCAGGCAACCCTGTTTTGAAGCTTTTATCTGCTTTCTTTGATCCCGCCAAGGGCAAGATCAGGGCAGGATCAGTTTTTATTGGATTCCACAGGCTTTTCGGACCCGTTCCATTGTCTTGGCGGCGGTCTCTCTAGCCTTTAAAGCACCTTGCTTCAATATCTCATCAACATGTTCGGGGTCGGCAAGTAGCTCCTCCCGACGTTCTCTCATAGGCATAAAAAATTCCCAATAGGCGGAAAAAAGCCTTTTTTTGAAGTCCCCGTAGCCGACACCGCCGTTTTTAAAGTCATTTTCCATCGTTGTTACCTGCTCCTTTGAGGCAACAAGCCGGTACAGGTCCACAATGATCGAGGCGGATGGATCCTTCGGCTCTTCGACCGGCGTTGAGTCCGTGATAATCGACATAATCTTTTTCCGGGTAGCCTTTTCGTCGCCGAAAATTTCCAGAGTGTTATTATAGCTTTTGCTCATTTTTTGCCCATCCAAGCCTGGAACTTTGGCGTTTACTTCGCGTATCTTTGGCTTGGGAATAACAAGGGTATCCCCAAAGCGATTGTTGAATTTCAGAGCAATGTCTCGCGTAACCTCAAGATGCTGTTTTTGGTCTTCGCCGACGGGGACGATGTGACTGTCGTAGATGAGAATGTCGGCAGCCATCAGCACCGGGTATGCGAAAAGGCCATGTGTGGCTTCATGGCCCCGAGCAGTTTTGTCCTTGTATGAGTGGCATCTTTCAAGGAGGCCCATCGGGGTCACAGTGCTCAGTAGCCATGAAAGCTCGGCAACTTCCGGGACATCAGACTGGCGAAAAAACGTGGCTTTTGCAGGGTCAAGCCCGCAAGCAAGAAAATCGACGGCAACATTACGTACGTTTTCTCGAAGTTCTTGAGGGGAGTGAACAGTGGTGAGTGAGTGGTAGTCGGCTATGAAGTAGAACGCTTCACCATCGTCCTGTAGACGAATGGCAGGATCCATCATACCGAAATAATTGCCGACATGCAGGCGGCCGCTTGGTTGAATGCCGGAAAGAATGCGCATGGATTAATCAGTGGGTAATCATCCGGTGAGCCTTTCAGGTGTCAAGTTGACGGTTGCGGCAATTTGTCGATTTAGGCGGATTGGAGTGTGCACGGCACAAGGATGGCATCACTCATGCCATGGATGATTTTCTTATCAGATGGGACCAGAGTGGCAAGAATACCGGAGAGTTTTGCTTCGGGTTTCGCCGCATTTTCCCCGGAAAGAAAATAATAGGGCCTAAGTAGGGCCCTGACTGGCATCTCATGAATATTGCCTGTGGATTCATCCCAAAAGGGGTGATTAAAGACTTTGGCCCGTTTAAACTCCTGCATAACCCATGGCTGATCCGGAAAATCATTAAGAGCCCTGTCGACGGCTTCTTTCCACTGGTCTGCTGGTAAATCCTCGCCAATACGGACACTGCGGCTGCCCCATGCTTGCTCGGAAAACCCACTCATTTTCAGGACAAGGGCCCTGTCCTTCTGTGAGAATTCGCCAAGTTGCCGCCAGTCAGTGATGCCGAGTCTGGGTAATTCAGCATGATGAGGTACTGGTGCCGGATCAAGGATCCAGCTGTAGGGAAAATAATCCGCAAGACGTTGACGCAATGTTGCACGTAACTGCGCGCTCCAAAAACCGCGTAATGGCCGCGACCAGAACAAAGCCATCCACATTTTTTCCTCGAGGTAAGCTTTACAGGGTGGCGTAAGCTTGATTTTTCCGTGTGCGGCGGCTTCGAAGAGCGCATTCGCCGCTGGGATGTTTTTATAGTCGAATAGCTCAAAGAAACGATAAACCGCACGGTGGGCAGGCTGGTAATTTTCAGCGTCACAAACTCGGTAGGCATCATTTCCGTAAAGTTTGTTTAGCTGCCCGGAAAACCATGCCATCTCCGGCCTGTAGTCGGCGGATTCTTTACTGATAACAATGTCCGCGCCATCGGGAAGAATGGAATGAAAGCCTTGGGCCATTCCATCGGCTCCTCCAACCACGGAGGGCTCAAATTCTGAGAAAACCTGGCTTAGCCAAGCAGTCAGACCGATACCGCCTGGCACGCTGTCCAGTTCGGTGATTGAAAATCCGCTTTCACCCCAGATCAGGTCCGGCCGGATAATTCTCGGTATTTCTTCCCACAGTGCGGGACACCGCGCAGAATTAATGATTGATTGAGGTTTGCCGGCATCGAGATAGCTGGCCAACCAGGCCGGCGCTTTGCCCTTTACGCTCTGTCGGTAAAGGGTGTTGGCGGCTGATTGAAACATGGCAAGCTGGTGCCCGAGACGTTCGAGCTGCTCCACAATTTTTCGAGAGAGAGGAAGTGGTTTTGGGGACAACAGCCATTGCTTGCCTGCGAAAAGTCCTCCTTCTGGGAGAGAGGAACGAAGCGTATCGATGCGTTTTTCTTGAAGGCTGTGGGCTATGGTGCCTTTGTTTGGACTCATGGGATGGTGCGAAGCAACTAGCGGGGGGATATAACGTTATTTTAATCCCCGGAGCGCAGAACGGATGAATTCATCAGCATCCGGTTCTCCCTCGTGATCAGTTGCAGCTTTCTTGATAGCCTTGGCAGCATCAGCTTGTTTGTAACCAAGCGCGATGAGCGCCAATACAGCATCATTAACAGCTCTTGCAGCACTCCCGGCTGTCTCACCCTGACTGGCAGCAGCCCAAGCCTCCGTAACACCAATTTTATCCTTGAGTTCAAGGACAATGCGCTCCGCGGTTTTCTTGCCTAGTCCGCTGATGGTAGAGAGTGCGGCAATGTCGCTGCGGATCACTGCATCCTTGAACTCGCCAACTGCCATGGCACTGAGCACAGCAAGTCCAAGTTTGGGGCCTATGCCCGAAACACGGTCGATGAGCAAGCGGAAAAGGTCACGTTCATCATGGGTTTGAAAACCATAAAGGGTTTGTTCCTGCTCGCGAATATGCAGGTGCGTGAGTATTCGAATATTCTTGCCGGCCGACGGTATGTTGTCACTGGTCGACAAGGGGACAAGTATTTCATAGCCAACACCGCCAATATTTAAAACCAGACGGCCAGGCAGGTTTTCAACAATTTCGCCATCAAGAAAAGTGATCATAAGCAGAACTAGTGGATGGGACTTGGCAAACGGTTATTCCAATTTGTCAGAAATGGATGATTGCTTCAAGGCCCACAGTGAATGAGATTTCAAGTCCATGATTGGCTTCAGCTATCGTTTCAATATCATCGTTTTTCTTTTTCTTGCGGCGAGCCAAACAGTCAGCACGTCGGATACGACACAGAATACTCAAGACCCTATACAACCAGAGAAGCATCTGCTGTTAATTCAACCACGTAATCTGTCCTCAGGAGTATTTGTCCTCATGCCAGGTGCCCGTGAGACGACTTACTCCGCTGCTTACCATGGTAGAATCGGGCCGCGCAATTACCAAAGAGCAGGATTTAGGAAGGCATTTCCAGGCGGGTGGAAGCAATTTGTCGAAAAAGGTAAAAAAGCGGCTGCGGATCACTTGAAAACCCTCAGGCCGAAGTATGTCAGAAATGCAAAGGAGGTGATAGAATATGCAGTATTACAATCTGAAAGTCCGCTTACGGCCACCACAATTGTTGTGGATGAATTTCGCGATCTTTTTAAGGAAATGCTTGGTGATCAGTTGCTTATTGTGATTCCAAACCGTTTTTCTGTGTACGTTTTTCCAAAACTTGCCAGCACGATTGGGGACTACCAGAGAAAGTTCATGCAATTGTTTGATGATTCCGTTTATCCGGCGAGCAGCGAGATTTTTGAGTTAAATCGTGATGGTTTAAGGGCCTTTGGCAGCTTTAAAGAGGAATAAATGTTTAAAATTATCATTTTTATTCAGCAATAATCATCAATTTATGTTATGGTAATTATATAAAACTGCTATCTCGACGCATTTTGGGTGTATAAATCGTCATTAGTGACTGAAATCCGTGGTAATGTGACGCGTGTGTGATACAGTTAATCAACTATGGCTACAACACGCAGAACCCGGTTTTCCCGGAGAATTCCCGATCACGTAACAGATGAATTGGTGGAGGTTCTTCAAGACAGTGAGACTTATAAGTTCAATAATCTTTTTGAACGCGTTTACGAGAATCTAAAGGAGAAAAACGCAGTAAGTGGTGGCGAAGAAATGCTCCGCTTGCGCGCTTACGAAAAACTTCAGAACCTCGTGACCCGCGGTCTCGTCCTCAAGGACGGCAAAAATTACAAGGGTCTTGATGGCATTGAGCAGGCATCTAGTGCCTACGCAGCAGCCCAGCAATCCTAAATTGCTTTCAATCTCCTCAGTCTATTCATTAAAAGTTTAGATAAACCAATTAGGGCCGCCTCTTAGGAGGCGGCCTTTTTTTGCCCAGCGAAACAAACAGATGATGCGTAAGTAATCATTTCGCTTTATAACAATCGCTTAGAACTTGAAGAATATCCGCGAATCATTGAGATTCGAGGACTGCCTTAACAAAAATGCTAGAACAATATTTCCCGGTACTCTTGCAGTTTATGATCGCAACTGGGTTTGCGGTTACGACTTTGCTCTTGAGCGTTATGCTTGGCAAAAGTGCCCGACGCAACAGTGTAAAGGATTCCCCTTATGAGTGCGGGATGATTCCCGTCGGGCAGCAACAACCGAGGTTCAGCGTGAAATTCTACCTAGTAGCAATGTTGTTTGTCATTTTTGATATCGAGGTCGTCTTTATGTATCCTTGGGCTTTGACCTTCCGCGACTTTGTCAGTAACGGGCAAGGAGCTATGGTGTTCTGGAGCATGTCAGGATTTGTGGGCATTTTGCTTGTTGCCTATCTTTATGCGCTGAAGAAGGGGGCACTGAGTTGGAAATCCTGATTGCGCTGATGTCAAGGCTCACGGCAAACCAAGAGACGTTGGCGTTAGTCGATAGCCAGTGAAATTGAATTTTGCCCGATCTATGATGGGGCAGGAAGTCGTTTACGATTCGGTTCTGCAACAGAAATGGGCCGGGTCAAAAACCAGAGACTTTAGATAAGCTATATACTTGCCGGAACATTCGGTTTGAGAACCGGTCAACAAGCACGAGAGCCTACGCTCAGGAATCTGTATAAAGCCAAAACGTTTATCCTGATTCACCTAATGAGCTACAGGTTGGCTTAGTGTGTGAAAGCACCAGTGATGCACGAAAATGGATCTGCCAATGAGATACTTGGTGGTATAGACGCAATGAAACTCAAGGCATCAATGACCTTGTTTCATCTTGCCACACGAGGAGAAGAGGCTGTTTTCAAAAAAGTGCTGGAACCAGTTCCATGGTGGGCAGCACTGCCTTACACAGCAGGGGAAAATAAGCACGGGT
>CALCSP010000092.1 GCA_937893785.1 uncultured Verrucomicrobiales bacterium | reverse complement strand
TCCTTAAGGATAACGGAACTGTCCCCCTGATGGATAGTGATGTGCGGGTCGGATTTGAATATCCTCTGGGCACGGGAAGCCAAAACCGGATTGAGTTCAATGGAATGAATTTCCCCGAAGTAACGACTCATTGCACTCACGGTATTACCGCGAAATGTCCCGGTTTCGACAAACACATCACAGGGAAAACGTTTCGCGTATTCCTGCAATATGAGATGTTTTACAAAGCCCGGGGGAGGATGAGGGCAATTCGCACGAAGCCACCTCTTATAATACATCGGCGTACGCAATTTGCGCGCGATGTCAAAAACCCAAGTGGATCTAAGAAGCTCCTTCCAGTTCATCGAGTTCTATAGGCAAATCAACGCGGCAAAAGCCATACATTACGATAGGCCACAGGATTGCCGTGCCCCTGGAAGATAATTGGACCCACAGGCACTTCCTTACGTCCACCACCGGCCCCTGTTCCCTTAGGTAAGGCTACATCATCATGGATAGTAACACCGTTGTGTTTAACGGTAATCCGGGCATCGGCCACCTTTTTACCTTCCTTAAATTTTGGTGCCTTGAATTCAATATCGTAGGTCTGCCAACTCAATGGTGGTAGACACATTGGAATATCTGCTGCCTTAAACTTGTAGAAGCAGCCGCACCACTGTTTAGGATCTGACTTCAGAGGAACTTTCACCTGTGCGCGATCATAAACTAAACCAAAGCTATCAAGAACCTGAACTTCATATCTATTCTGTAGGTAGATGCCGCTGTTTCCACGATCTTGACTCGTCAGGGGAGAGGTCGGTTTGTAGGGAAGCCGAAATTCAAGGTGCAGCAGAAAATCGCCATATTCACCTGTACTCTGGGCACCCGCCCAAAGAAGATCATCCTTTACGGTGCCCTTAACCTTATCACTGGCTTTGCCACCAAAAAGAATCACGCTTCCAGCTGGAGGCTCTGCATCGAGGCTCGGGCTCTTTCGCGTAACCTTTTTCATGCCATTGACTTTTTCCTTCACCCCGGCAGTGTCGAGTTGTTCCACATTCGGAGCCGTACGCTTCCATCCGGCACCAGGCAAACCACCGGCAAACCGGCTCACATAAAACTGGCCGCCACCCATCGCCGCCACCTGTATGCCAAGTCCATCACCAACATACTCACCCTGCAAAAGAAAATCCGGATCCTCTGCCGCTGCCTTCACGCTGTCCGTCCAGACCGGACGGGCATTCTTGTCTGCCGCAAAGGCGGGCGAACAATGCAACAGAAGGGCCATTGTAATGAGAGCAAAAAAAGAGGAAGCGGCCTTTGGAATCAAGTTCATGCAGTGAGCTTGGCACAAATGCATACGGTAATGCAACTTTCTGTAGCAAAAATTATATGACTGTTTCATCCAGCATGTATCGCATTTATTGGTCGCTGTAAGGCGAGTGCTGTCTTGTTGCCACCTGCCTAGCCTCATATTCCAGTAGCTCTCGCTTGAGGCTCAGCCCACAACTGAATCCTGCCAAGCGCCCGCCTGCACCAACAACCCGGTGACAGGGGACAATGATCGGCAAAGGGTTGGCGCTCAGAGCTGAACCCACGGCTCTTGCCGCCCCAATACTCCCAATAGCACGGGCAATGTCGCCATATGTAACC
>CALCSP010000091.1 GCA_937893785.1 uncultured Verrucomicrobiales bacterium | reverse complement strand
TTATGGTCGAGAGTTGGCGCTCGGACTCCATTACCCCGGAGGTAGCACCGTTCCTGAGCCGTTTTGGTAAGGAGGAGGCACAGGACCTTGGGAGAACCTTCTCAGGCTCCAACTGCACTCCGCTTTCGTGGTTCTCTTTTTTCCACAGCCGGTTGGCAATCCACTGGGCGGAGGCACTTGACTCGGGCGATGACCACGCGGGTGCCTATCCGGTGCGGGTTCTGGATAAGCTGGGATATGAGATACACGTCAGGGCTGTTTGTGATCTCGGATACAAGAGCCTAGGGCCGTTGAATTTTGGCAAAGATAATCACCTTGCCGACTTTTTTGCTGATGATTCCAAGCGAGTGGAAGCGATGAATATTCCCCAGCGGGAAAAGAGGCTGATGAATGATCTTCGCCATTATCTGGGCAGCGACCCTCAAGAGCCACAGTTCCATTTTGTGGCACTTGATTCTCCGCATTACAATTATTATTGGCCCTCAGACTTTGATGCTCTTCACCCGAACTGCGCGGGCAATATTCCTACCAATCTTCGCCCTAATCAGGACGTGGTGAACGGGGTGGTTCGCCGCTACCAGAATGCGGTTCACTGGGTTGACTATGCCATTGAGGAGTTCATTGATTTTCTGAAGTTGAAGGGGCGCTACGATAATGCTCTGATTGTTCTGACCGGCGATCACGGGGAAGAGTTTCAGGAGGATGGTAGCTGGTTTCATTGCTCTTCATTGAACCGGTTCCAGACGGAGGTTCCGATCATGATCAAGTGGCCCGAATGGGCTGGGGCATTACCTGCCCATGATAATGTTGGTCATTATGATGTGATGCCAAGTATTCTGGACTTGATTGGGCTTGAACCGAGGTTCTACGAGTCCCTTTCCGGCCAATCGCTACTCCGCTACCGAGAGGATCCGCGTGAGGTGGTTATATCAACGGTTCACCGCGGGGAGACGGGGATTGGGCTCTGCCTGATTCGGGGCGAGCGCAAGGTGAAGTTCTCCTTTGCCGGTCCATGGAGCATGAAGGTTCCTGACAGGTTGTATGTTTCCGAATATACCGATGCCATGGACCAGCCTTTGGACTTCCGGCCTGAGATCGGTGACCGCTCCCACGTGGAATATATCCGGGAGCAGTTTCCGGTGGCAAGTGGGCGATTCTTTGACCGAATGGAAAAGAATTGATGTGGTTCTGTTGGCTATGGTCAACGATTAATCGGTGATTGAGATCTTTATCTCATCGGAATTGGCCTTCAGTTCCGGGGCATACATTGCCTCTGCCCGGGTGGGCAGGGCACTGAATTTCCCAGGGATTTCTGCGCGCATACGGTAACTCAAGCTGTGTTTCCCGCGTGCCAGAGAGCGCACAAAGAAGGACACCTTTTGGTCGCGCAATTCCATGTAAGCTCCCATGCCGTTGTTTGAATATCCGCTGCGCAGCTCAACCGGCTCAAAACCGGCGGCCTTCATATCTTCAAACATCAGGTATTCATAGTCATTCTTGCTTTCAATAATCAGCTCAATCTCGACCAGATCTCCGCTCTTGATAGCATCCCCGCTGGCAAGCTTCTCACGCTTGAACTTTTCTACCTTCTGGTCAAGGGCCTGCCCCCGAGCTCCCACGTTTTTAATGGTTTTTTCCTCAGGAGTGAGTTTGTAGTAATTACGCTCAACCTTGACCTCCAGGCCGGCTTTAGTGATGAAATCCTCGAGGGTGAAATTGGTCAGGTAGGCATTGAAGTAGAGTGGGCCTTTGCCTTTCTTGCGGAATTCGACAGTGTGCTCGCCGGTATCCACGGCATCTCCGATGAGGACAAGCTTATTGTCAAAGCTGAACAGATTTGCTTTGTTGATCTCAACCTCCTTCACTTTCTTGCCGTTTAGCAGGATCTCGACAGTCATGTCGGGTTCATCCTCGCCGGTAGCGCGGATGTAGTCGGCGATGGCCTCAATGCAGATGGCCGTGTCACGCGTGTTGCTCCAGTAGGTGGCGTGCTTGCGGTTGTTGATGAGGTATTTTACCAGTCCGCTTGCCTGAGTGCTTTTCGGTTTTGCCACACAGAGTAATTTCAGGTAGTAGGCCTGCGCTTCAAACTCACTGCCGTACCAATACCACCAATAGCCTTTATTACCCAGGTCCAGATAGGCGGTCTGGTTCTCATCATCAGTAACAAGGAACTGCTCGATGTTGCGTAACAGCATGTCACGCTCCTTGATTTTGCCAATTTTATGCATGGCCAGGCCGAGCATGGCCTTGGCATACACGGCGAGCTGGTTACGGTCGCGGTAAAGGAAGTCGCGCATCCCGGCATCCGCCTTGTCCGCATCGCAGAGAACCATAAAAATGAAGGCATCAAGGTTGTCGGCATGCTTCTTATTAGGCTGTTTTTTCTTTGCCCAGTTCTTGAGGTGCGCAATCTGTCGGTCCTGATGACGCTTGAGCCACTGCACTCCCTTCTCAAGGACACCGGGGACAAGGGCAACGTCATTCTGCACGGCCAGCTGCAGCCCGTGTACCACCACCGCGGTGGTGTGTGCGTAGGATTGTCCACCGCGGGCATGGAACCAGCCCCATCCGCCGTCAGCGTTTTGCATCGCAGTAAGGCGTTCAACACCTGCCTTTACCATTCTGTCAATTTCCTTGTCCTTGAAGATGGGGTTTGTTTCAAAGCGTTTCCATTGCTTGGCACGTTCCTGATCATTGCCGATCTCCTGAGCGTTGAGGTTGGTGCGCTTTTTCCTGACAGCCTTCAGGTCGATGCCCATATCGATAAGGATTTTCTGGGTAATGGCACTGGGAAGGAAGCGGTTGAGCGTCTGCTCAGTGCACCCATAGGGGTAGGAGGCCAGGTAGGGAAGAGCATCAACCATGGAGGTTGCCAGGCTGGGTGAGTAGCGCACCTCGAGGCGCGTCTGCTCCTCGCGCCGCTCAGCGGGGACGGTCAGCTTGAGGGAAGCGGTCTTGTCTTTTGGTCGCAGGGCGCCACTGAAGGATTCAGTCTTAAGCATGCCGTGGACTAAGACCGGGAAGCTCATCTGCATGGCGTCGGACTCCTCATCGGTGAGTGCCTTCATGGTAATGGAGGCTTCTCCTTCACCCACGGCATTGACCGTCCAGTCGACTTTCTTTTCCCCTCCGGCAGGGATGGTTATTGTCCTGCTCACCGGAGTCGCCTCAGCAACAGTCAAGGTGTCACCCTTCAATTCAATAGCCACTTCGACCTGTTTGTCTTTCTTCAGGTAATTATGCACGTTGGCAGTGAGGGTTACCTCGTCCTTCTCGACAAAGAAGCGTGGCGCTTGTAGGCGAATGATCAGGTCCTTGCTGGTGATGACCTCAGCCTCTCCTTGCCCGACTTTTGTGCCGTGGCCCATTCCCCAGGTCTTGATTTTCCAAGTGGTAAGGTTTTCCGGCATGTCGAGTTTGATTTCAGCCATTCCGTCCTTGTCGGTGTTCAGGGTGGCGGCCCAGAAGGCGATATCGGCAAAATTGCTGCGTATCACGGGTTGCACCTTCGGTGCCACTTTGCCCCCGGCACCGCCGCCTTCGGCGAAGGATTCAGCAGATGCTCCATCTGCAAAAGCACTAAAATCAATACTGTTCTTAGCGAGAGCCATTGGTGCATCGGGGACAGTACCAAAGGCAAGACTCGCACTTGCAGCACTTCTTGATCTCAATGCCCCACGATGAAGGCTATCAAATTGCCCTCCGCCTAAACTTTCGCTCAGGAAGGCAGCGTTAATGTCCGTGGCTTGTTCAAGGCTTGCCAAGTCATCAGCTAGGGAGTGGCCGAATACCCCGATGGATCCCATGCTAGATTCTCCTTTTCTGAGAATGTTTCCGAACCAGCGTGACAGGCTGAACTGGGTGTTGCGGTTGTGGTTACGCCGCCATTTCCAGAAAAACTCGCGGATTTCCGGGACATTGCTACCCCCAGAGATATACTCCAGTGCCTTATCATAGACAGTGACCACGGTGCTACCGACAAAGGGTTTGCCGTCAAAATCGGTGAGCTTGACCTTGACTGTTGCCGCTTGGCCCGGCTTGTAGCGTTTTTCGGATGGCAATACCTCCACGTTGAGCACACGCTTCTCCGGAGGGACGATCACCTCACGGGTTTGTTCATAAATCTTTCCGCCGCTTACGGTAAATGCCTCAATGAAGAAGTTGGGCATGTCCTTCTTGGTGACGGCGATTTCCGCCACCGTGCTCTTGCCTTCAAGGCGGATAATGCGCGGTGGTAAGTAAACACCGTTTGAGGGGCGAAGGAAGAGTGCCACGGTGCCGTTCTCACGGGCAGTGTTCACCATCAGTTCGATGGTCTCTCCGGCTGCATACTCACGCTTGTCGGTAATAATTTCGATGTCGTTAAAGCGGAATTTCCTGCCGTTAAATCCCTCGCCGCGCACCACGAACACGTAGCCGCCCTCGATTTCGTGCCCCGTCTTGTCCTTGAGCTTATAGCTGAGGCGATACTGGCCACTGGCGGAAGCCTTCAGTTGTTGGTTGATGCAACCTTCAGCATCGGGGTCCATTTCCCAGCTCTTGACGGTCTTTTCCAGAGGCTTTCCCTTCTCATCGTAGCTGATTTCAAGGAGCTTGAGCGTGCCCTTGCCGGTGACGGGCTTGCCGTCAAGCGTGCGGGCGCAGGCGTTGGCATTAATCACGTCTCCCACCCGGTAATATCCGCGATCCAGCCAGGTGTTGACCTTGAAGGGAGACCTTGCCACCAGGACATTGCCCTGCCCGACAATCGTGCGGCGCGAGGCATCACGCACCTCGGCGGTAATTGAATAACTGTGGTCAATGTCGCCGTGCATGGCCTTGGCCAGCGCCGTATCGATTTCGATTTCCGCTGTCCCATCCTCGCCGATCTTTACCTCATTCTCGAGGACGACTTCCGGCGGCATGTTACCCTGCGGCCACCACCAATGGACAGGTGCCCTGCAGCCCCAGTTGCGCCAGCCCGGATACCAGTTGTAGTCGTAGCCGAACCACCAGTAGCCGGCCCCATAGAACCAGTCCCATGGCATTGGGGCAAACCACCTGCTGTCATGTTCACTGCGCAATACTTTATATTTGACGGTGGCATTCTGAACTGGCGCTCCGAAGAGGTAATTGGCACTGACCTTGGCCTTGATTTTTTCTCCGAGCATAACGGGTTCCCCGGGAGACTCAATTTTCACCTCAAATTCCGGCTTCTTGTATTCCTCGACACGGAAGGTGTTGCCGCCATGCTGACCAGCATTGCGCACATTAATCCGGTAAG
>CALCSP010000090.1 GCA_937893785.1 uncultured Verrucomicrobiales bacterium | reverse complement strand
TTCATCAACCGGGATGAAATATTTTCCATTGGCATTTTCAGAAACAAATGTCTCGGAAACTCCTCCCGTGAAACTGCTCAGCCCATAGGAACGGTCTTCATCTTGTGGTGGATAGAATGGGGAAAATTCAGTAGCAATGGTGATACCGTCTGGAGCAACAAGTGCAAGGTATTCGCCACCTGCATCGAGCTGAAAGTCGGTATGTAACTCAGAAGATGGGTTTGTGCGGTCCTTGCCGGAAGCAAAAACGATTAACCGTGATCCAGCAGCAAGGTTGATGGGTGGAAAAGTCCATCGGGTCAATTCCTCCTGATTGTCAGTGAGGTGGTATCCGGCAAGGTCAATCGGGCTATTACCCATGTTGGCAATTTCAATCCAGTCCGGGAAATCACCGTCTTCGTCAGGAAGAGTGGTTTCGTTTGAAGCCATGAATTCCGAGAGAACAGGAAAGCTCAGTGAGTTGGCAATTAGTAGATAAAGGATTGTTAAAAAAATGGAGAGGGAGCGCATCATGAGGGGGGAATACTTCAATTTATTCGTAGATGATGGCTTTGTCCAGAGTGGCACCGAATGGAATTCTCAGGCTGTTTTCTGGTAAAATCTCCGGTGTTCAACTATATTAAAAAAACCCCTTTCTTTTGAACCTCATGCGATTTACCCCGATTTGCCTCTCCCTTGCCGCTTCGATTGCTATCCCTTCCCTAGAATTATCTGCTGAGCAGGTAGTTTTCAGTGAGATTCATTACAATCCTTCCGGAGATCAGCCCGAGTATCTTGAAATTCACAATTTGACGGGAACTCCTCAGGATATTGCGGAATGGACATTTTCAAAGGGGATCGAGTATACCTTTCCTGACTTTAATGAGGTTGACCCGGGCGCGGTTTTTCTACAGCCCTTTGAACGCATTCTCATCGCTGGAGTTGATGAGCAAGTTCTTAGGGATGCCTATCAAATACCTGCAGAGACAAAGATTTATGGGCCGTGGATAGGGGGGCTTAGTAATGCTGGTGAACTTCTTGAGTTGAAAGACAAGAATGGCGTCATCAGGGCGTCTGTTGAATATAATGATGATGGGCGTAAGTGGCCTATTGCTGCAGATGGTGCCGGGCACAGTTTGAGACTGATTAGAGAAAACCGTGGAGCTGGCAATTGGCGCAACTGGGGAAGCAGTCTGGTTGCTGGTGGAACTCCCGGAAGTGGATCCGTAGAGGATGAGGCCCAGACAAATCAGATTCTGGAACTGGGTTCTATATGGAAGTATGACCAGAGCGGGGTGAATAATGGCACTGCATGGCGTGATCCCGATTTTGATGATTCGGCGTGGCTGGAGGGACCGGGGTTCTTTGGTAAGGAGAGTGTGGGAAAAGTGATGCCGGAACCAGGTTTCCAGACAGCATGGACTACTGGTGGCAGAATCACTTATTATCTGCGCAATGAATTCCAGTGGAATGATGCTTTTTCAGAGGCATCGATTGAGTTAAGTGGTCTTTTTGACGATGGGGTTGTTGTCTATCTCAACGGGCAGGAGATTGGAAGAAATTCGATGCCTGCCGGGGTGATTGACTGGCAAACAAGGGCCAGTTCTCACGAAGCAAGAATTTATGAGCCTATTGTTGAAGGAGATGTGACGGGTGCCTTGCAGGTTGGCACTAATGTTCTCGCTGTTGAGGTTCATAATGCCTCATCGGGCAGTTCGGATATTGTTTTTGGTGCCGATGTTTTCATCTCAAGTGTGCCGATTGATCAAAGTGAATTACTTAAGATCAGCGAAGTTCATATTTCTGATGATGGTCGTGTGGATTGGGTGGAGCTTTTTGCTCCAGGAGAAGGCTTGGTCAATCTTCAGGGATTTGGAATATCCTCAACAGAGGATTTCGCGGATGCAGTGATGTTGGAAGGAAGTATTTCAGGTGGTGGATATGCTAGTTGGGATGTGGATTTTCCGGTTGATGAAAACGGGCAGTTCAGAATTTATTTAATAGCAGGAAACAATGTTCTTGATGCTCACCGATTTGACCGGGATTTCAGTGAGGAGAGCTTCCAGTCTGATCCGCCGGGCGGGGAGTGGTATGGCGGTTCTGGGCATAGCAGAAACCTGGTCAATACTCCATCACGTAACACGGACATTATTATCAACGAGATCATGTATGATGCGCCATCGGATGGTCGTAATGCCGAATATGTTGAGTTATATAACCGTGGTTTGGCGCCAGTTAATGTGGGGGGGTGGAGTTTTGTAGACGGTATCAATTTTGATTTCCCTTCGTCGACAGTTATTGCACCAGGGGAGTATCTTGTGATAGCGGCCGATAAAGACTGGATGCTGGATAATTATGGTCCCATTCCCATCTTGGGAAACTTTTCCGGGCAATTGAGGGATTCCGGGGAGTTGCTCCGGCTTGAAGATGCAATGGGCAATCTTGTGGATCAGGTGGATTATCTGCCATCAGGTGATTGGCCGGAACTTGCCGACGGCGATGGCAGTAGCATGGAGTTGAGGCATCCGCAGATGGATAATGATTCTCCGAGTGCCTGGGCGGACAGTGATGAGTCGCAAAAAACTTCGATGCAGACATTCACTTATACCGATGATTTTCAGCGGGTGAACTGGAATCCGCTCAGCGGCAATCAAGAATTGCACATGCACCTAGTCGGTGACTCGCATCTTGCCATTCAGGATGTGTCCCTAAAGTTGAATAATGCCGGGGCAAATCTTATTAATAATCCAGGGTTAGCCTCGCCTGATAACTCGAGTGCGAAGGGTTGGGTCTGCCAAGGGACCCACTGGGCAAGTTACATGGGCAATGGCGGGCAGTTGCACTTAATTTCAGACGGGCACGGGGACAATAAAGCAAACCGTGCTGAAATTGATATTAACGCTCTTTCATTTAACAGTAGCTACACACTTACCTTTGAGGGGCGTTGGGTAAGTGGTAAATCACGACTAATTGTCCAGACCTTAGATCACGGTTTTGGAACGAGTTTTTACCTGCCGATTCCCAATAATCTGGGTACACCCGGTACAGTGAATTCCCGCATCTTGAATTCACCGGCACCAACAATTAGCGGAGTTGTCCATAGTCCGGCGGTTCCTAAGCCTGGGGAACAAGTAAGGGTAACAGCCAAGGTTGGTTCATTGTTACCAATAGGGGCTGTAGAAGTTGTGCATCGGCTGGATTCATCCTCAGGCAACAACCAGTGGTCAAGGCTTACGATGTTTGATAATGGAGCATCAGGTGGTGATGTTGTTGCAGGAGATGGGATTTTTACCGCGACGCTCAGTAGTTACACTACGCAGGGAAATATTGCCCAGTTCTATGTTGAGGCATCAGCTGACGGTGGAGAGGTATCCTTGCAGCCTAAACTTGGGAGTGAGCGCCCGGCTATGTTCATTATTGATGGTCGTGAAATGCCGGACACCCTGTTGCGTGAACGTTTTATCATTTCACTCTATGATCGTTCAGCCCTTGGTGGCAGCGGTCACACTGCCGCATATGCCTTTAAGTTTCCTCGGATGTCCAATCACTATTTCAATGCGACTTTTATCGCCAATGAAAAGGAGATCTTTTACAATGCGGAAATCCGTAAGAGTGGCAGTCCCTTCACGAGGGATGGAGGGAATTCTTTGGCCCATGGAAAGTGGAAGTTGCCAGGAGACCGCCTTTTCCGTGAGCGAAGGCGTAATGTGTTTGATGCCTCGGGAACTTCAGAGGGTAGCGGTACTCCACGATTCTACGATGACAGGATAGCCCGTTATTTTCTCTACCAGCTTGGTCATCCTGTCAATGAGATGGAATTTGTCCACTGGGTTGTGAACACAGACAACTTCAAACTACGTGAAAACCATGAGCCGATTTCTAATGATTTTCTAGATAGGAATTTTTCAGATGGGTCAGAGGGAACCCTTTTGCGAATCGATGATGAATGGCGTTTTACCAGTGATGATGGTAACTCCAGGCAGAGCCGTAATGCGGACTGGTCTTACAAGAACAGCGACAACCCGGTTCGCTATCACAGTGAATGGTTGATGCGTTCAAGGGAAACGGATTATGACTACAGCAATTTTATTGAATTTGTTAGGGCGGTAGGCACTAATAATTTTGACGAGGAATCGATCAATCGCATGGCTGATCGTGATATGCTTTGCATGAATGCCGCCGTTCGAGGGTATGATGCAGATTGGGATACCTTGACATTAAACAGGGGAAAGAATGCCTATTTTTACCGGCCTAAAGGAGGGCGCTGGATGTTGATTCACTGGGACGGTGACAGGGTTTTTGACAGAACTAATCAGAGTATTCTTGGTGGTCTGACCGGTGTGAGGACTTATTTCGATAAGCCGTATATTCGGCGAACACTCAACTATTATCTGACGGAGTTGCTAAACAGGTATACGAGGGGGTCAGCCCGTACTGCAGCTTGGATGGAGTTTGAAAGGCAAGCTGTTCAAGGGACTGGAATCATAATGCCGGTGGGGCACTATAATAACTGGTTTAACAATCGAGAGGCCTTCACACGCAATTTTATAGGCACTTCCTTCTCAACGGCGTTCCGCATCACGACCAGTGGAGCAACGACTTCGGCTAATACATTAAATCTTTCCGGTACCTCACCTTCTAGTGTCTACAGTGTTCGTGTGGCAGGTCATCCGGAGGTTGAATGTGAGTGGACAAGTGCAACGGACTGGACGCTAAGCGGAATCGTACTGGCTTCAGGATTGAACGAATTTATTGTTGAAGGAGTCAATCACCAAGGGATTGTCGTTCACAGCGAGGAGTTTGATGTGACCAAGAGTGGAGATTCCCCACCGGTGGCCATCCTTGAGGTTGCGCCAAGCTCAGGCAACGTGGCACTGAGCGAAGGTCTGTCCCTTGATGCCTCTGGTAGTTATGATCCCGAGGAAGAGCAATTAACCTATGCGTGGTCAACTTCCTCTGGTCAGGCAGTAATAAGTGGGACCGGTGCTCAGGTTGATGTTTCTTTTCTCAGCCCAGGCAATTATACCGTGACG
>CALCSP010000089.1 GCA_937893785.1 uncultured Verrucomicrobiales bacterium | reverse complement strand
TGAAGCACATCAAGGCAAACCATGGCCTTTCTGGCGACGCTGCCACTGAAGCCAACAGCTACATCGACTACGCCATCAATGCTCTGACCTGATCGGTTAGATCACAATCTGACAGCCCTCCAGATGGAGGGCTTTTTTATTGTTCAAACAGCTTGGGCCAGGAATCTAAAAATGACCCCAACGGAGCAGAACTTTCTCAGCTTGCTTTGCGGCGAATACAGTAATCAGCAGCAAGCATTGGATAACCCGCCTTTCTTTGCCCATATTTTCCTGAGATATCGACCTTTAGAACACCTCCGAGAAGGATCTATTTTGCTAGAACAAAGCTATGCAGTAGACCCAAAGCATCCTTACCGACTACGCATGATAAGAGCAGAGGAACAATCACCTGGAATTATTAAATTATGGAATCATACTTTCCGCGAGCCATCAAGATTTTCCAGTGCAACCTTTGATAAAGACTGTCGGCAGACCATTCAAGAAAGCGACCTCATCTGCCTTGACCAATGTCATTACCAAGTCGAACACAAGAGCGACGGATATTATGGCTCAATCGAACCAGGCTGCCGGTGTATGGTTACCCGAAATGGACAAGAAACAGTCCTGGTAAGCACTTTTCACCTCCAGGAGGACACATTAAAAACTCTTGACCGTGGTCATGACCCAAAAACGAATGAAAGACTTTGGGGCGCCATTGCAGGAGAATTTAAATTCAAACGAACAAAATCATGGGAAGCAAAGTGGGAGCAAGACATTCATTCATGAGCATGGATACAAAGAGCATTTTTTGGTTGCCTGAGACAGTGGGCCAAGCCTATAGAATGCAAAGCAAGTTTTGTTAAACAAAACTACCTTGATTCCAATTGACTCAGTCACAGCCGCTCTTGAAGCCCTCGACCACCAAGATGCGGGTGTTCGGTATCACGGTGCTTGGTGGCTCGGAAAAAACAGATCGGTTGAGGGAGTGCCACGATTGGTGGAATGCCTTCTAGACGAAAGGGACAAAACATGCACAGGTGGATACCCCCTACGAAGGCAAGCGGCAAGATCACTGGGAATGATCAAAGACTCACGCTGTTTACCAGAACTGCTTAAAACACTAGAAACAGATGACGTGCAATTGCATGA
>CALCSP010000088.1 GCA_937893785.1 uncultured Verrucomicrobiales bacterium | reverse complement strand
TGGGTTGACGCTCTTCACTCAGCCCTGCATCGGATTATCAGAATCCGCCGAATCCGATTACCATCTGGTTGAAAATATCCCTTACCGGAGCAAATCCTCGAAAGGATGGGACAGCTATATGCAGCAACGCTGCTTGTTGGATATTTACTATCCCGCACATAAAAAAGGTTTTGCCACCGTGGTCTGGTTTCATGGAGGTGGGCTACGAGGTGGAGAAAAGAGAATTCCTGCTGCCCTACAGAAGCAAGGTGTCGCAGTGGTAAGTGTCAGCTACCGTTTGTTTCCAAAGGTCAAGTGCCCGGCGTATATAGAAGATGCCGCTGCAGCGGTGGCATGGACTTTCGGCAACATCAGTAAATACGGGGGGGATACGAATCAAATATTTGTAGCAGGGCATTCCGCAGGTGGTTACCTCACCAGTATGATTGGACTGGATAAGAAGTATCTTGGGATGCATAACATCGATGCCAACCGTATTGCCGGTCTCATTCCTGTTAGTGGCCATGCCATAACGCACTTCACCCCGCGTGAAGAGCAGGGAATTCCCGAAGCAAGACCCACGATTGACCGTTTCGCCCCACTCTATCATGTGCGCAAAGATGCGCCACCTCTCACTCTTATCACTGGGGACAGAGAACTCGAATTACTGGGGCGTTATGAAGAAAATGCCTACCTGCAAAGGATGATGAAAATTGCCAAACATCCCCACACCAAGCTTTACGAACTAGATGGATTTAATCACGGGTCAATGCTTGCCCCTGCCCTACTCATCCTTTTGAAAACGGTGAAAAATAAACGGAAAGTATCCCCTCGATAAACTCAGTTTGATATTTGAACGTTTCTTTTATTCTTTGATGATGCACTCAAAGAATTTCTTTAAGCTCCACTTTAAATGTCCATAATGCACGCTGCAGATATTCTGATTTAGAAATCTTTAAAAATGGAGTTTTTTCTTGATAGCTTTTTGGCATTCATCATCTGGACTAGCGCGGGTATCTTAGTTGGCACAGCCTTGGGGGGTATAATTGGAAAAATCAAAAACAATATAAAACCTGTTACAAAATCATTTGTCCGTTTTTTCGGAGCAATTGGTGTTACTCTTGGATTAACCTCTTTTTGTAGCTTTTTTTATCTCGGCACCTCAGGACATGGATATGTGGCTTTTTCAATAAGCGATTACATCCTTGGAGCATCACTCTTTCTGGTAAGTTCTATTCCAATATATTTTCTCTGGTTTTATAGATCAGAATAAAAACAAAACTAATTTCTTGATCTTCCAATTAATACCCCTCATGACCCCAAGCAATTGCTGCACAAACATGAGATTTCGTAATAGGATATTAAAACCCCTGCTCGTCTTTCCCACGACGCTATTAGAATCTGCCCAATAGCCAAATTGCAATTGTGGACATGCCTAGCCATTGGTCATTCATAGCAATTAACCGTCACTGGAATTAGCCAAATAAATTTTCCAAGAGGACAAAACCTCAATTTGATTCGATATTAGAGCATATTGAACCCCTCAACGGACATAGAGTCGGCAATCGATTTCTTTATCTTACATCTGGCAACCGAGCGCGGGCTTTCAACCAATTACCAGACGCTGGTAAGGCGCAATCTGGAAACATTTGTTCAATGGGCAAAATCGAAACATTCAGTCAGGAAGCCCGGCGACTTAAACACAGAACAACTTTCTGAGTATCTGTCCGATCGCAAAAAAAGCGGCCTAGCACCTTCGAGTATCCGGCAGGCTATCGTTATCCTGAAAATATTTTTCCGGTATCTGGCAGCCAAGCAAGTCATTGATGAAGACATCGCAGAGAGTCTGCTCGCTCCCCGACCTGATCAAATGCTACCAAAAACTCTGAACGAGCGCGAGGTGGAAAATCTTCTTGAATCTATCGAAACACAATCACCGCTTGGTATGCGTGACCGGGCTATTCTCGAGCTACTCTATTCAAGCGGGTTACGACTTGCCGAAATTATCAGTGCTCGTCTTGAGAATTTATACATTGATGAAGGATTCATTCGAGTAACTGGCAAGGGAAACAAGACGCGTGTCATTCCTGTAGGCAGCAAAGCCCGCCAGACAGTGCAATTTTACCTTGATCAAGGAAGGCCCAGCCTTGTAAGGCCAAAGACATCCAGCCATATTTTTCTTTCCATCCGGGGCAATCAGCTTAGTCCCTCTCGGGTATGGCAAATTGTCCGGGAACGTGCAAAACGTGCTGGGCTCGCCAATACCATTCATCCACATCAGTTGCGGCATAGCTTTGCCACGCACCTGCTCAGTGGCGGAGCCGACCTACGCATTATTCAAGAAATGCTAGGGCATGCTGATATTAGCACGACACAAATCTACACCCATGTGGATGAGAGACGCCTCAAGGAAGTTCACCGAAAATTTCATCCCCGAGGTTAAGCAGAACAAGTCCACCAGCGAAGCGAGTCAGTGCCGATAGCTATGTATTGCCGATCGGTCGCGTTGATGATAATACCCAATTCAGGTAAGCTGGTAATCCGCCAGCCAGATCCACCACAACGATTTCCGGCAATTCATAGGGATGCATCTCGGTAATCTTCGCCTCCAATTCGCTATACCGCGCAGCACTGGTCTTGAAAACAGCCATCACCTCCTCCTCCTCCTCCAATTTACCCTCCCAGCAGTAAATTGACTGAATCTTTGGTATAAAATTGACACAGGCAACAAGTTGCGCCCGCACCATTACTGTGCCAATTTGTCGCGCTTTTTCCATGTTGGGAAACGTGCATATTACTATTTTTACCTCTTTCTGGTTCATCGCCGGTCATTTTGATGAAACCCCGCTTCGTTGACAAGCTAATCGAGCGTGTGGATCGCGTTGAACCCGGGGAAGTACAGGCATTTCTCAACCGCCTCTCTGAAGAGAGCGGTTTTTTCAAAAGCATTTTTGATGCCCTTCAAGAAGGGGTCATTGTCGCAGACGAAAGCGGTGTAATCCGTTATATTAACCAAGGTGCCTGCAGGCTTTTTGGACTCAATCCGGATGAAACAGGTGGAAACCACATCTCAGAAAAAATTCGTGGCCTAGACTGGGATGCCCTCATTCTAGGAGAGCACGAAACGCTCTCACGTGACCTGGAGGTCTTCTATCCCGAAAACCGCTACCTGAACTTCTACATCAAACCCATAGAGCTCAAACAAGAGACGGAAAGTACCGCATATGTCATGCTGGTGCGGGATATCACCGAGTCTCGCAGAGGTGAAGAGGAAAAACTGGAATCTGAACGCGCAGGTGCTCTGACGATGCTGGCCGCTGGCGTTGCCCATGAAATCGGTAATCCCCTCAATTCCATGCATATTCACCTCCAGCTTCTGGAGCGTAAATTAAAAAAAGCCGTCCCTGATCTTTATGAAGCAGAGCTGCGCGAACTAATAGACATCTCGACAGTTGAAGTTAAGCGCCTTGATCACATCATTGACCAGTTCCTTAAAGCGATACGACCTTCTCAGCCAAGGGTCGAGCCCACTGATGTTAATGAACTGGTCAGGGAAGCAATGCGCTTTCTCGAACCAGAGCTAAATGACCGCGGACTCCAACTCACTCTAGAATTACACTCCGCACTCCCCCCCCTTCAGCTTGACCCGGATCAAATCAAACAGGCGTTCTATAACGTCGTCAAGAATGCCACGCAGGCAACCACTACAGGTGGCTCCATCGTCGTCCACAGTGACCTTACTGATGAATACGTAACCATTAGTTTCACAGATAGCGGAGAAGGCATCTCGGCAGACAATATGTCCAGTGTTTTCGAGCCTTATTTCAGCACCAAAAAATCTGGAACCGGCCTTGGACTACTAATTATCCGTCGCATCATTCGTGAACACGGTGGTGAAATGGAAATTGCCAGCGAAGAGGGAAAGGGGACCACCGTAACACTTTTCCTCCCCCGTTTTTCCAAGTCAGCCCGGCTCTTACCGGACTCTGGAGAGAGCGAACCAGATTAAGCATCCTGTGACCAGATATGCACACAATACTCATAGTCGATGACGAAAAGAATACCCGCGAGGGTCTCCGGCTTTCTCTTGAGGACGAGTTCGACATATACATCGCCGCAAACATAAAGGGCGCCATGGATGTCTTAGAGAACGAAACTGTTGACGTCCTAGTTACTGACCTCCGTCTCGGGGCCGATGACGGAATGGAGCTCATCGATAAAGCACTTGGGATCGCCTCCAGTCCCATTTGTATCATGATGACTGCTTACGGTTCAGTGGATACAGCAGTGGAAGCCATGAAACGCGGGGCTTACCACTTCGTTACCAAACCCCTGAACATTGATGAGCTTGAGATTTTGATCAAAAGAGCGATCAGGACCCGTTCCCTTCAGGAAGAAAATATACAACTTAAAAAGCAAGTTGAAAAAGAATTCACGGTCTCAAATATCCTTGGTAAATCGCAAGCCATGCAGCCTGTCTTTGAAACCATTGAGCAGGTTGCCCCATCTAGGGCAACCGTTCTCATTGACGGAGAAAACGGCACCGGCAAGGAACTGGTTGCAAAAGCAATACATAACCTCAGCGGTAGGCCGAAATCCAAACTGGTTACTGTGCATTGTGCGGCACTTTCACCACAACTGCTGGAAAGTGAACTCTTCGGTCATGAAAAAGGTGCTTTTACAGGAGCCACTGAGAAGCGCATAGGTCGCTTCGAACAAGCTGATGGGGGCACTCTCTTTCTCGATGAAATCGGAGAAATTGATACCTCCACACAGGTAAAGCTCCTACGAGCACTAGGCGAGCGAACCATTGAGCGGGTTGGTGGCAATCAACCCATCAAGGTGGATGTCCGCCTTTTAACGGTAACCAACAAGGATATCGGGCAACTTGTGGAAACTGGAGAATTCCGCGAGGATCTTTTCTACAGGCTGAATGTTGTTCGTATTACCTTGCCCCCACTCCGGGAGCGAACTGAAGATATTGCCCTTTTAGCAAACGCCTTCCTAAAGGAACTGGCCGAAGAAAATGGTAAGCCAATTCATGAAATTACTCATGAAGTCATGCGGGCATTGCATGCCCATCGATGGCCTGGAAATGTACGCGAATTGCGTACGGCTATCGAGCATGGTGTGGTAATGAGCAACGGCTCAAAAATTACATTGCGACACCTTCCGTCAGTCTTTCGCAATAATGACTCTTCCACGGGAACCACGCATCTTGGTGCACATCACTCCAATCAAGACCGATTTGATCTGGCAAGTGCCGAGCGCCAAATAATATCAGAGGCCTTGGCACACACTCGGGGTAACAAGACGGAAGCCGCAAAACTCCTAGGTATTAGCAGGCGCACCCTTCAAAGAAAGCTAAAAGTAGAGATTACAGGCTAAAACTGTCAATGTATTCATCATATCATGCTTGATTTGCCCACCCTTTGACTCAGAATTTCCGCCAGTCCCACAATTATGTCCCTGAGAAATCTTTTTTCCTCCACCAATGGTGAATTAAACCCTGCCATCATCATCCGCTATGCACTGTTCCTGCTGTTGCTGATTGGGTTGACATTTTTCTACATTTCCCCTGGCTTCCGAGGGCTAACTCATGAGAAAGGCCTGGAGCAGGCTCAGATTGCCCGGGAAATTGCCCGGGGACACGGCTTTAAAACAAAGCTAATTCGCCCCCTCTCCCTTCGGCAATCCATTGAACACAGAGAAGACGTTATACTTACTGATCTGGAGGACACCTACCACTCACCTTTAAACCCGCTTCTAAACTCCATTGCCCTCAGTTTTTACAAGGATGATTTTCAATGGGATCGCAAAGAAACCGTTTACCCAATGGATCGAGTCATCGCGTGCGTCTCAATTATCTTTCTATTGGGATCTATCGTCATGACATTCCTGCTCATTACAGGAATTTTTGATGCCAAGATCGGCAGTGTCACCGCACTTCTCATGCTGCTTTGTGAGATGTTATGGCAATTCTCACAATCAGGCTTACCCCAGATGTTGATGCTGTTTCTGTTCACTTGTGTGAACTACTTCCTTTACAAGGCGCTTGAGTCTGAAATTAATGGGCGTAAACCGCTTATCTGGTTGCTTCTTTGTGCCGGATTTTTCGGGATTCTGGCCCTCTCCCACTGGCTGGCAATCTGGCCATTTTGTGGATTACTCATCTTTACCGCTTTATATTTTAAACCCCGTGGCATTGCAGCAATCCTAATGCTTCTCATTTTCATTCTAGTGGTTTCACCTTGGGCAATACGCAACGCAAATCTCACGGGGACTCCTCTTGGTTCCGGCTATTTTTCAGTGCTCGGAGGCATGAGCGTTGGAGAAGAGTATGTCTTCCGTAGCTACGAGCCTCCCAGTCAGAATATCTTTGGAAATGGTTTTTATACCAAAATCATTAATACATCCCTTGATCAATTGAATGGTCTTTATGCCTTTCTAGGTTCCATTGCAGCAGCTCCGCTGTTCTTTCTTGCATTGTTGCACCCATTCAAGCGCCGCTCCATTGCAGATTTCCGCTGGCCTATCCTGTGCATGTGGTTATTCGCGGTCATGGGAATGTCTCTCTTTGGTTTACCTGAAAAGGCT
>CALCSP010000087.1 GCA_937893785.1 uncultured Verrucomicrobiales bacterium | reverse complement strand
TGAGGGTGTTCTTCTAGCCACACTCTCCATCGAGGATATATTTGAGGATCAGAATCGGCATTATGCCGGCGGAAAAGTCGAGGGTATTACAATGCCTATCCACTATGACCATCGCTACCTGAGACTGCTGCCACACACAGTGGAGCCAAACAAAAAAGTCGCCCTTGTGACGTCTGGAGTTCTGCACCCCGAACAACTGGAAAAAGCCCTGCATGTTGCCCGCGAAAATAACTGCGCAATTCTCATACAGGCTCTGGACACTGGTAATGACGATATTTTTGGGCGCATCCGATGCATCAAAGCCACCCTTGCAACTTACCCAGAACTTAACATTGAGCTATCTGTCCTGCCGGCAACTGCGTCCAATGATGCTCAAGGATTGCTTCTTCAGGCACTCATTGCCCGCAACTATGGTTGTTTGGCTATCATGAGCAATGGTGACATGAGCCTAATTAATAAATACTCGAAGGAAATTTCCCTCAGTGGAGTAGGCATCCAGCAAGGCTCCACAAACGATCTTTCCAATGTAGCTAGTGAAGAACTAAAAAGAATTTACCCCGACAAAAAAGATCAGGGGTTCACTGTGTTCTTCACTGGCTTATCAGGTTCCGGAAAGTCAACCATTGCCAATATACTGCGTGTTAAAATTCTGGAACGCGTAGCCCGGAAGGTCACTCTTCTCGATGGAGATATTGTCAGAAAAAACCTGTCTTCAGAACTGACCTTCTCGAAGGAGCACCGCAACCTGAATATCCTGCGCATCGGTTTTGTTGCCGGAGAAATCACCCGGCATGGCGGTATAGCCATCTGTGCCCCGATTGCTCCCTATGATGAGATTAGAAAAAAAGTGCGCTCCACGGTGGACCGCCTAGGGGGATTCATACTCATCCATGTTGCCACCCCGCTCGAAATTTGTGAATCGAGAGACCGTAAGGGACTTTATGCCATGGCTAGGGCTGGAAAGATCAGTGAATTTACCGGTATCTCAGATCCCTACGAAACCCCAAACGATGCCGAACTGACTATCCACACAACAGAGATATCGGCTGAGCAGGCCTGCCAGCAGGTGATTGAATATCTGGATCAGGAGGGTTATCTCGCTTCGGCATCTTAAGCCTACTGGCCAAATCCTATCGGCATTGTCCCGGTAGTCAGTGCCCCTTGGTGATAGACACCATGATCGCCTTTTGTGCATGCAGGCGATTTTCTGCCTCTGAAAAAATTGTTTCCGCATGCATCTCAAGGACCTCCTCACTGATTTCCTTACCTCGGTATGCTGGTAAGCAGTGCATAACGATCGCATCGGGGTGAGCTACACCCAGCAACCTGTCATCAACCTGATAGCCTTTAAAAGCCTGCTCACGACTTGCCGCTTCATCCTCCATGCCCATACTTACCCAAACATCAGTATAAAGCACGTGCGCACCTTTGGCGGCCTCCACAGGATCACTTGAACAGGAAATATTCGGAGCATCTACGGCATTAAGATAATCCTTCGTAGGACAAAATCCGGCTGGAGCAGCAAGAACAAGCCGAAAACCTAGATGTTTGGCTGCCCAGATCCAAGACCTGGCAACGTTGCAGTCTCCATCGCCAACAAATACCACTTTTTTTTCATCCCAGCCGCCAATTCTCTCACGCATGGTCAGAAGGTCAGCAACGATCTGGCAGGGATGCTCCATCTCCGTGAGAGCATTGATCGTAGGAATACCGGAATAGTCTGCAAACTCCTCGATGTCTGTTTGTGAATCATTGCGAATAATCGCACCGTGAATCATGCGCCCCAATACCCTAGCAGTATCCTTGATAGGCTCGCCGCGACCAAGTTGCAGGTCACGCGAAGACAAGAACATTGCCGTGCCACCCAGCTCCCCAATGCCAACCTCAAAGCTGACCCGGGTGCGCGTTGACGACTTACTAAACATCATCCCCCAGCATTGCCCTTCAAGCGGGCGCAGTGTCTGATCACCGGATACACGGGCTGCCTTCAGATTTGCTGCAGACTCCACCAAAGCCTCAATCTCCTCTCTGGAGGAGCGTTCAATAGACAGAAAATTCTTCATTTCATTAAATGGTTTAGAACCTTTTCCATAATACCAAAAGCCTTATCCACATCCTCCTGGCAAACCACCAGAGGAGGCAGCCAGCGGACCACATCCGCCCCTGCAGGGACAGTGAGCAATCCAGCCTCACTTAATGCATCAACAACAGCAACGGAGATAGCCCTCCCATCACTTTGAAGAGTTGTCGATTTTTCGAACCTTTCGACATCGAGCTGAAACCCAACCATAAGCCCGAGCCCCCGCACTTCGGAAATCATAGGTAGTTGACTATGCTCAGCCTGAGCGATAATCGACTTTCCGAGCACAGCCGCATTACTTAAAAGGTTATCACTGGCAATAGTGTCAATGACAACTCTGCCAATTTCACATGCCAGCGGTGATCCACCGTAAGTGGCACCGTGACTACCGGGGCCAAGCAGGTCGCATAAGCTAAGCGCACCTGCAGGGCGATCCCTGAACCAGATTGCCCCGATGGGAAAACCTGCGCCGATTCCTTTAGCCCATGAAACCCCATCAGGGACAATTTCAGCGGCTCCGCTAATGCAACGCCAACCCGCAAGGTCCCCACAGCGTCCCATTCCGCACTGCACCTCATCAAAAAACAACAGCACGTCGCGCTCCTGGCAAATTTGCGCAACCGCGCTCACAAATTCAGGCGTAGCAACATGAATCCCCCCCTCTCCCTGAACCGCCTCCATGAAAACGGCCACGCTATCCTCCGTTAGTGCATTGCGAAAAGCTTCAATATCGTTAAATGGCAAATGCACAAACCCTTCCATCAAAGGACCGAATCCTGCCCGAATCTTCTCCTGTCCTGTCACCGCCATGGATCCGGTACTTCTTCCGTGAAAGGAGCCTAGGAATGAAATAATCTCTCGCCTTGGCTTTCCACTTGATGAAGGCACCACCTCACCAAATCGCCGGGCGAGTTTAATCAAGCCCTCATTAGCCTCTGTACCGCTATTGGTAAAAAAACATTTACCTGGTGCCTGCACGACCTGATCAGTCAGCACTCGTGCCAATTCTCCCTGACTACGCGGCTGGTAAAGATTGGAACAGTGTATCAAATCCGACGGTTGATTCTTAAATACCTCAATTAATGCCGGATGCGCATGCCCTAGGGAATTGACCGCAACACCTGCCGCAAAATCCAGAAAATGCTTTCCGTCCTCATCCCACAGGTCAACACCCTTTCCCCGACTTGGATGGATCGGGAAACGCCCGTAGGTAGGAGCCACAAACTGATCATAGAGCTCCCCCACTGTGATGTCACGACTCTCCATCATGGCACAATCTCGGTTCCAACTCCAGATTTGGTAAATATTTCCAACAGAAGCGAGTGACCGATGCGTCCATCCACAAGGTGAACTTTGCCAACTCCTGCCTGTATAGCCTCAACCGCAGACCGCAGCTTCGGTAACATTCCACCATGCACGACACCCTCCTCTGCAAGCCCCTCAACTTCCCCACAACGAATACTGTGGACCAAGGTTTCCGGATCATCCGGATCGCGCATCACTCCGAGTACATCACTGATGTAGACAAGCTTGGCCACTTTCATGGCCCTAGCTAGAGCACTAGCAGCAATATCCGCATTGGTGTTCAGAGCTTGGCCGGTAGACTGTTCAACGGAAACGGGTGAAACCACGGGGATCGTCTCGTAAGCAACCAGTGCCTCAAGGGTTTCCACCTTACATGATGTCACATGGCCTACGAACCCAAGGTCAACTTGATGACCCTCATCATCCTTACCGTGCATACGTTCTGCAAGAAATACATCCCTTCCGGCAACACCCACAGCCCGACCTCCATTTGCCTTCACCAGATCTACAAGACGCGGATTAACCTCACTACCCAGTGTTTGCTCCACAATAGCAATAGATCTTTCATCAGTCACGCGCTGCCCGGAAACAAATCTCGGCTCGATCCCCTCACGCGCCATAGCAGCAGAAATAGCCTTTCCTCCTCCGTGAACGATGACAGGATTAATTCCTACCGCCTCCAGTAAGACTATGTCTCTTACCAATGCATCAAGCAGGTCTTGATTCTCCATCGCCGACCCTCCAAGCTTTACTAAAAATGTCGTTCCCCTGAATTGCTGAATATAAGGTAAGGCCTCGGCAAGCACTGCGGCCTTGCCGATCTGCTCGGACAACGTTTCAGATATAACGGACATTTGGGGATAAAAATAAAATCCCGCACAATGCTTTTATGCGCGGGAAAACCCCAACCTACCCCATTCCGGAGGTATTTTCAACGCCCCTGAAGTTTCAATGCGTATTCAAGGCGGTTATAAGCAACATAGCCCTCCGATAAATCCGAAGTAAAGACACGGTGATTACCACGGCCCATGTTCAAATTGATTGTCACAGTAAACTCTTTCTTCGCTACTACCGCCTTCAATCGGGTAATTGGAGTGCGTGCCGCCTGACCTCCCTTGGCTCCGGCAAGCCCGCCAAAAAAAATGTCGACCTTCGATTCTTGCACCCGTGCACCTGAGTAACCAACAGCATCAATTACCCTGCCCCAATTTGGGTCAGAACCATTCCAAGAACATTTAACGAGTGAAGAATTGGCCACCGACTCGGCAACTTTACGGGCATCATCATGTGAGGCAGCTCCCTTGACCTCAATGGTCACAAAC
>CALCSP010000086.1 GCA_937893785.1 uncultured Verrucomicrobiales bacterium | reverse complement strand
GCATGATTTTGCCGCTACGTGTTTTTGGAAGTGCTGCGGTAAAGCGAATATCATCAGGCTTAGCGATCGGGCCAATCTCTTTGCCAACATGAGCCCTGAGGGTATTGGCAAGCTGGTCACTCTGCTTAATGCCTTCCTTAAGGGTAACGAAGGCGACGACGCCCTGTCCTTTAATTTCATGAGGCTTGCCAACCACTGCCGCTTCGGCCACGGAGGAGTGTGAGACAAGAGCACTTTCCACCTCGGCAGTTCCCAACCTGTGTCCGGAAACATTCAAGACATCATCCAGGCGACCCACTATCCAGAAGTAACCGTCCTTGTCGCGACGGGCTCCGTCACCTGCGGTATACAAGTCCTGATAGTCATCCCAGTAAGTTTTACGGTAGCGTCTCCTGTCTCCGTAAATGGTCCGAAGCATTGAGGGCCATGGCTTACGGATGACAAGCTTTCCGCCTTCATCGGCTTTACATTCACGACCGGTTTCATCAAGGATGGCTGCATCAACACCAAAGAAGGGGAGTGTGGCTGTACCGGGCTTGGTTGGTATTGCGCCGGGCAGCGGGGTGATCATAATTGCCCCGGTTTCTGTCTGCCACCAGGTATCTACGATAGGGCAGCGTTTGCCTCCGATTTTTTCGTGGTACCATATCCAGGCTTCAGGGTTAATGGGTTCTCCAACGGTGCCCAGTAGTCGTAGGGAACTTAAATCATGGGCGTCTGGAAACTTATCTCCTGCCTTGATGAAGGCACGTATTGCGGTTGGCGCCGTGTAGAAAATGGTAACACCATGACGCTCGATAATATCCCAGAATCTGCCAAAGTCAGGTTGGTTTGGTGCTCCTTCGTACATCAACACCGTGGCACCATTAAGCAGTGGTCCGTAAACGATATAGCTGTGTCCTGTGATCCAGCCGACATCTGCTGTACACCAGTAGATATCCTCGTCACGCATATCAAAAACATATTTTGTCGTGCAGTAGCTTCCTGTTAGGTAACCGCCAGTGGTGTGCAGGATGCCTTTAGGTTTACCAGTTGATCCGCTGGTGTAGAGAATAAAAAGAGGATGTTCACTGTCGAGTGCTTCAGCAGGACAGTCGGTGGAAGATTTCTCCATTTCCTTGTGCCACCATACATCTCTGCCTCGTTTCATTTTCACGGTATTTCCGCAACGTTCCAATACGATCACGCTCTTTACGGACTTTTCCTTCTTGAGTGCTTCATCAACGTTGTCCTTGAGTGGAACAATTTTCCCACGTCGCCAACCACCATCTGAGGTGATCACTGCGCAGGCCCCAGAGTCCTGTACGCGATCAAGGATGCTGGTAGCGGAGAACCCTCCAAAGATTACTGAGTGCACGGCGCCGATTCGGGCGCATGCCAACATTGCAATGGCTGCTTCTGGAACCATTGGCATGTAGATAATCACGCGGTCACGCTTTTTGATGCCGCGGGATTTAAGGACATTTGCGAACTTACAGACCTCCTTGTGCAGTTGAGCATAGGTGAGAGTGCGGACTTCGCCAGGTTCACCTTCCCAGATAATTGCTGCCTTATTCTTACGGGGGCCGGTAAGATGCCTGTCCACGCAGTTTTCAGCTGCATTAATTTTTCCACCAGTAAACCATTTCGCGAAGGGAGCCTTCCACTCGAGAACCTTGCTCCATTTTTTTTGCCACTTAAGTTCACCGGCTTCACGTCCCCAGAACTTCGATGGTGATTTAATGGATTCTTTATGCAGGCGCTTGTATTCGGCAAGGCTGCCGATCCGCGCGTTGCGGGAAAATTGTTTGGAGGGCTTGATAACCCGGTTCTCGTTAAGGTGTGATTCGATGTTCTTACTCATTGGTGCCTTGCTGGAAATCGGTGATTTGGTTTGCGCATCAGAATAGCCAAACACGTGGTAGGGCTCAATGCTTTGTTTTATTGAATATTGAGGAGAGGTCACGCCGGCCAATAAATCTCCAGTTGCCGGGCTTTAGCGAATGATCGGTCAGGTTGCCGATGCGAACCCGAACAAGCCGTGTGACCTTGTAATTCAGGGCATCCAGCATGTAGCGGATTTGGCGTTTCAGTCCCTGCTCAAGGACAATTGCGATAGAGCGTTTGGTGACTTTTTCTACGGCTGCAGCCTTGGCAAACCCAGAAGGAATCTCTAGTCCATCAGTCAGCAGTTGCGCGTGCTCTTCCCGAAAAGGTTTCGATAGGCTGACAACATATTCCTTTTCGACTTTGCCACTTGGATGGGAAAGTTGTTGAGTGATTTCCCCGCTGTTGGTTAATAGGATCAGCCCTTCACTGTTGTAATCAAGGCGGCCGGCGTAGTGGATAGAGCGGCGTTTTTGAAGGTGTGGAGGAAGCAGCTCAAAGATCGTGGGCCGCCCCTCGGGGTCATTTCGCGAACAAAGGTATCCCACCGGCTTATAGAGTAGAATATTGACCTCGTCATTTTGCCTTCTGAGATTACGCCCATCGACAGTAACTTGATCATTTTCCAGTATCCGGGTGCTTAATGACAGGCATGGCTGTCCGTTTACTAAAACTCTACCTTCATTGACGATCGCCTCACATGAGCGTCGTGAACCAAGGCCGCAATCCGCCAGAAATCGATTGATCCGTGGCGGGGGATCGTTGCTTTTGGACAAAGGAGAATGTTGTCGGTAATCCGGGCGGAACTTAAACGCTTTGATGCGTGCTATTCGTCCGGCTGGGTCTTGGGTAGACCAATGGCACTGGCCCCATCTTTCCACTTGCCGCGGGACTTGAGGAGCTTAACGCGTTCGAAGCGCTTTAGAACGCTGCGCTTGGCTCCAACGGAAGATGATCCTTTGAGACTACGGTGCTGGGACATGACGGGCTCGGTTTAAAGGTGTGTGTATGTATTTATGGGAAATACGGGGGGCGCCAAACCTATCTCGCTAAACTTTTCCCGCAAGCCTTTTTATCTGTTTCCAGCTGCCTAAATGGCTGGAATCACCTAAAATCAGACCATTCCGAGTTTCATTTTCCCTTCTTCCGAGATCATATCCTGATTCCAGGGCGGATCCCAGACCAGGTCGACCTTGGCGTCCTCGATGCCGTTAATTGTCATGATCTTGCTTTGTGCATCGGCAGCAATTGTGGGTCCCATGCCGCATCCTGGAGCGGTAAGTGTCATTTGCACACTGGCAGATTTCTTCCCTTCAGAGTCGATTACTTTGCAATCGTAGACAAGGCCCAAGTCCACAATGTTAACCGGTATCTCGGGATCAAACACGGTTTTTAACTGTTCCCAGACCGCAGCCTGATAGGCTTCGTCACCCGTATCTTCACCTGAATTTACCTTTTCGGTGGCAGGCTGATCTTCCTTGTTTTTATGAATGCCAAGCGCATCCGAGTCTTTTTCAGAAATTC
>CALCSP010000085.1 GCA_937893785.1 uncultured Verrucomicrobiales bacterium | reverse complement strand
GTGACAAGGATGACGGGCAGCCATTTGCTAAGCCAGGGATTGCTGGCGGGATCAATGAATGGCGAAATTGCCTTGATTACGGCAAGGTTGTTTGACGTTTGGAAGCCCGCAGCAATCAAGAAGACGGTGATGCCAACTGCGGCAGCTACCGGGCGGCCGAGGTGCCGAGCGAGTTCATCACAGGGAGTGCCATTAAGGATGGCTCCGAGCCTCGCGCAAAGCGATGACGCTCCAATCATCAGGATGACTGCGATGGCAAGAGCCCAGACCATCGAGTATCCAAACATGGCACCTGTTTTTGATGCAGTAAGAATGCTGCCTGGTCCCAGCACGACCGCAGCAACGATGATGGCAGGACCAAGTGAATTGAGGTGTTTTTTCATGCCACACTTGTCATGGTGTTTTTGATTGCGGTTAGCGGGGTGGTGTAAAGCATTGCTTGAATTCTTTCCAGTTCGAGACCGGTATATTTATTCAGATTGTCAATGGCTCGGGGCATGGTCAGAGTTGATCCGACCAGGTGGGAGCCGTCAGGTGCCATTGCCACGAGGTCTTCTCCAATCTCCAGTTTCCAGTTGGCCAGTGTGTATTGGCCGGGAGGTAGGCGGGCTGCTGATATGGCGTCTGTGACCCCTATTGTGCGTTCCGGTGGGACGAGTTTGAGGTAATTTGCCAGTGTCCTGAAGGGAATATGGGCGCCATCAGGAATGAAGCTGATAAACAGTTCATTGCTGAGGGAGAGGACGCGCTGGATAATGTTGTCATGTCTATCAAGGAGCATCGGGCATCCGTTTCCAAGGTGCGTGAACATCGTGAGGCCGTTGTCGATAGATTCGCGCAGTTGCTCCATGGATGGATTGCAATGACCTGCAGCGACGGTGATGTTCTTTTTTGTGAGTAGTGAAGTTGTCATGAAGCCCGGATCTCGTTCCGGGGCAAGGGTGACAAGTCGCACGTGTCCTGAACCCGCATCGAGTAATTTTTTCATGATGTCTGGTTCAGCTTGCTTTGCGTGTTCCCGGGGGTGTGCTCCGATAAATCCGCGCGTTTCATTGAGGAAGGGGCCCTCAATATGGATCCCGGCAATCATTTTTTCGATCAGTGCTTCCTGCCCGCGCATTCGCACGATATTGGCAATGCGTAGGCACATGCTTTGAACGGAGTCGGTGATAATGGTGGCAAGTATGCCCTCATTGCCGTCTTCTTCCAGG
>CALCSP010000084.1 GCA_937893785.1 uncultured Verrucomicrobiales bacterium | reverse complement strand
TGGCACCAGATTGAGCTTACCAACACCACCAAGGTTCCGTGGACCACTGGTGCCGCCATGATCATGACGGGGCAACAACCACTGGCTCAGGAACTACTCACCTATACCTCGCCTAAGGATCACTGCCGGGTGCCAGTGACAGTCTCTGTCGAGACGCGCGGCAGTTTTTCCGAAACAGAGACCACACGTGAACTCAAGGCTTTGAGATGGGATTCTCGGGATTACGCGCGGATTAAAAACGAGGCGACTCTTGATCTTTGCAACAACAAGCCTCTGCCGATTGATGTCGAGATTAGTGTCAGGCTCGGTGGTCGTGTTGAGAAGGTGAGCCATGGAGGTGTAGCGACCCTGCGCGCCTACGACAGGAGTGATTGGACGCAATACCGCGGCAGCGAAGCCGTTAACAACAGCTCTAGGGTTACGTGGAAAACCTCTCTCAAGGCAGGTGCGACCTTCCTGCCGAAAATCCATTACCTTTACTACACGCGTCACTGATCCGCTGCCGGAGGTGTTATTAAACTGCCTTTGCTAAAAAACCCGCACACAAATTCCGGGGATGTTCTGCTTTCTGAAACCTTTTCTGAAGACCCTTGTGTTTTTCATTTTCCTGACTGTTTACTCAATCACTTGGGCTGAAGCCATTACATGGCGGGAGGTGGTACATGAACAAAGAGCACCATTCTACAAGAGCACGGAGGCAATCAGGGTGGCTGACAATTTGCTGCTTTTCCAAGCGGACATCGGGGGTTGGGACAAAATAGACTCGCGCAGGAACAGCAGGGACATGGTCAGCGTGCTGACCGCTGCACGGAAGAGGCAACTTTTAAGTGACAAGAGACACCGTTGCAGTCTTGATAATGAGGCTACCTATTCGCAGATGCGCTTTCTTGCCCGTGTGTATGCGGCAACTGGTAAGGACAAGTATAAGGAGGGTTTTCTTAAGGGAGTGGGTTACCTGCTCAAGGCACAGTATCCAAATGGCGGGTGGCCGCAGTTCTATCCCTTGCTGGGCAGTTATCACGACCTTGTTACCTTTAATGACCATGCCATGATTGGCGCCACTCGGATGCTTAATGACGTGGCAAACGGCCTGCAACCCTTTGACTTGGCTGACGGGGTAATGCGGGAAAAGTGTAGGTTGGCTGCCGGTAAGGCAATAGCCTGTATCCTTCAATGCCAGCTTGTCGTTGACGGTAGGAAGACGGCATGGGCCCAGCAATATGACAGGGATAGCCTGAAAAGTGTCCCGGCCAGAGTTTCTGAGCTGCCCTCAATTGCCGTGCCTGAGAGCGCTGAGGTTTTGCGATTCCTGCTGAGTATTGATAACCCATCTCCAGAGGTAGCGGTGGCAGTGCGGGCGGCGGTTGTCTGGCTTGAAAAAGTCAAGGTCGTCGATCACAAGGTTCTAACGGTGCCGGATGAGAGCCTTCCCGGCGGTGTCGACAAGCGTCTGATACGTGCTCCGGGCGCTTTACCGATCTGGGGCAGGTATTATGAGATCGGCACTGACAGGGTAATGTATATTGAACAGGGCAAAATACACTACAGCCTTGATGCTCTCAGCCACAAACATCGGATTGGTCATGCGTGGATTGGTGGCCGGTGGCCGGCAGGGCCACTGGAGGAATATGAGGATTGGAAAAGAAAATGGAAAATCGGCTTGCCGTGAGCGGACGCGAACCAATTCGTTTCTGAGTGGCTTGTTGTCATGACAATGAATATAGCTTTTAATATCAGAGTGTTTCTAATCCACATGGTCAGAATGTTCATTTCCGGGTCCACACGGCGGCCATTTGGCCTGACTACGGTTATCCCGGTAATGATGATTGCCATTGTCTCCCTGCCCGCGCAGGGGTCATCGTCGAGCAATGATTTTGTTACACCGAATTTCAGCAAGTCGCTTTTTGATATTGACTCGGTATTTCTGGAGCCGGGTGAATTGCGGGAGGTGACCAATGCCCTGTCGGCTTTAGCCGCAAATTTTCCTGATGACAGCAGAATAAACAATCGGCTCAAGGCCAAGGCACTTGCCATTTCGTTGCGACTTGACGGCACACACCGTGATTCTGTTTTGACCTTGCAGAAGCTCCAAATGGGCGAAACGCCTGACTCCATACCGGGATTTGATGAGCCTGATACCGTGGTCTCGGGTCTTTGGAAGCTGGCAGAGGCACTTGACCGTGCTGATGCCAGCAGGGATGATCAGGTCTTGGCATGTTACCTAATGGATATTGCTATGCAGATAGATCCAAATCACTCGGGCGGCAGGGTGAGGCTGAAGAAGCTTTCTACGAAAGGCAAATTTATCGGCTGGAAAGATGTGATTATAGAAACATCCAAGCTTACGGTGAAGCCTGCTCCTGATAAGTCCAAGCAGCAGGAAGGTAGGAGTGAAAAACTCAAAGATAATAAGGACGCAATTGTGGACAGGGTGTCCGCTGCGGAGCATTCAAAGTCGGCATCCTCGGGGCAGGGTCAAAATTCAAAACCGGAATGAGAGTTGATTGCTGGCATTTTGTAGTGCCGGGTTTCTTTTGCTTATCCTCAATCTAAATTGCTGGCTTACCTTTTTTCCCGTTACCCCGTTGTTTCACAAACGTTTTGTGATTCGGAAATGCTTGCCCTTGAGGATCTCGGCGTACCGTTAGTGGTAGGATCGATAAACCCACCCCCTGATGATTTCCGTCACCCAAGGCTAAAACAACGGCAGGCGCCGGTTTTTTACCCACCGCCGGCCAAGGCGCTTGAGTCGCTGCGCCGGGCTGCCGAGGCTGATGGTTCCTGGGAACCGCTTGCTGCACTCATTGCTCGGCATGATTCCACTTACGGCAGTGATTACAAGGCTGCTACCAGAGCTCGTAATGCTCTTTATTTCGGCAATGTGTTTCGACAGATTGGTGTCAATCACGTGCATGTGCACTTCGCCAACCGTGCTACACACACAGCTCTGTTTATCAAGAAGATGGGCATTCCCTTCAGCTTTACGGCTCATGCCCAGGACTTCATGGTTGATCTTGGCAGTGATGAATTGCTTGGAGAGATGGCTCGTGAGGCGCAGTTTGTGGCTGGGGTATCGGATTTTAGCTGCCGCTTACTTCGCGAAAAATGCCCTGAAAGTGCCGATAAAATTGTCCGTATCTATAATGGTCTGGATCAAGCTAGATTTGTTGCCGCTAATGCTGGAGCCCAAGGTGATACCCTCAAGATTGTAAGTGTGGGTAGGCTCATTGAATTCAAAGGGTTTCATCACCTGATCAGTGCTTGTGCAGGACTGAAGAGACGGAGTGTTCGTTTTGAGCTGCATATCGTTGGTGAGGGGCCCTGGGATGAAAGACTTCGCAGGCTGGCTGATGAGAAGGATGTGGGCAGGGAGGTTATATTCCATGGTATTCTCGGTGGAGATGCCGTTGGCCAACTGCTTTCCGAAAGTCATGTTTTTGCATTAGCTGCAATTGTCGACGGC
>CALCSP010000083.1 GCA_937893785.1 uncultured Verrucomicrobiales bacterium | reverse complement strand
GGCATATGACCTTGACCTGCTTAAAGGACCGGTGAATAGGAAAAATTTTTCTGCTGGTAGCAGGGAAGAAAGACGATGCGTTCTTATAGAGTATCCTGAGTGAGGTAGATGATTTGGCTAGCTGAGAATTTCCCGAATGACTTTACCGTGAACATCGGTCAAACGGAAGTCCCGTCCTTGAAAGCGATAACTGAGTTTCTCATGATCGAAACCAAGTAAGTGCATCCAAGTGGCTTGCAGGTCGTGCACGTGAACCTTGTCACGTGCAACCGAGAAACCGAGTTCATCGGTTTCTCCGTGTGAATAACCTCCCCGTGCGCCTCCTCCGGCAAGCACCATGCTGTAGGCATTTGGAAAATGATCTCTACCGAGGACCTTACCTTTCGATGTTCGACCTTCCCGGAAAGGAGTTCGGCCAAATTCACCGCCGATGATAATCAGGGTCTCATCGAAGAGTCCGCGTTCTTTCAGGTCATTGATCAGTGCGGCAATGGGTTTGTCCATGGTTGCGCACTTGTTGGTTAGACCTCCACGGATATCCTCTGAAGGGTTGGTGCCATGAAAATCCCACCCCCAATCAAAGAGTTGCACAAACCTCACACCCTGTTCGGTTAGTCTCCTTGCCAGCAAACAGTTATTGGCCAGGCTCGCTCCGCCTGGCTTGGCACCATATGCCTCGAGGGTCTTGGTGCTTTCCTTTGATATATCCATTACTTCCGGGACGGCCATTTGCATTCGGAATGCAAGTTCGTACTGGGCAATCCTAGTGAGGGTTTCCGGGTGTCCAAAGTCTTTTGCCGCTTTTTGGTTCAGGTCTTTAAGGGCATCTAGGGAGCGGCGGCGAATATTGCGATCCATACCCTTCGGGTCAGATAGATAGAGGACCGGATCGCCTTTTGAGCGGCATTGTACGCCCTGATAGACGGAGGGAATGAAGCCAGCTCCAAACGAGTTCTTGCCGCCATTGGGTTGCACTCCACTTGAGATTAAAACCACATAGCCGGGAAGATTTTCATTATCACTCCCCAGTCCATAGGTTACCCAGGAACCGAATGAGGGTCTTCCGGGTCTAGGTGAGCCTGTATGAACAAAAAGTTCCGCAGGTGCGTGGTTGAACTGATCGGTGGTCATCGACTTAATGACACACAGGTCGTCTGCCAGTGCGTGAAAATTGGGAATGGCATCGGACATCCAAGTTCCACCATTGCCATATTGTTTGAAAGTCCTAGGCGTCCCCATCAACTTTGGTCGACCGCTGGTGAAAGCAAAGCGTTTACCCTTATAGAACTCGTCAGGACAGTCCTGGTTATTGCGCTTTACCAGTTCCGGTTTGTAATCCCATAGGTCAAGGTGTGGTGGTGATCCTGTTAGGTGAATGTAGATTACGCGCTTGGCTTTCCCCTTAAAGTGAGGTTTTTTCGGTGCTAGCGGGTTTGCGGGTGTCCCGGAAGCCATTGAGTTTTCTGAAAGCATTTGCCCTAGGGCGATGCTGCCAAGGCTGATACCGCTGCCGGCTAGGAAGTGGCGGCGTGTCTGATGCTGAAGTTGTTGATGATAAAGGTTCATCGTTTCATTAGGAATTCATCGAGGTTAAGTAAAACATTGCCGACCACGGTGAGTGCTGCAAGTTGAGCATGGTCAGCATCTGCCGGAGGTGCTCCTATTGGCTGTGATGCCATGATGGTGGCTGCGGCTTTATCCTGTTTGTAATGAGAGAGGGCATTGTTAAATAGCTTGACCAGACGTTCGAGTTCAGGTGCACTGCCGGGACGTGACAGGCAAATCCTGAAGCCGTGCGCGATACCCGACTCAACACTCTTTTCACGGCTTGCTGAGGTATACATACGACGTGCGAGCGCCTGGGCTGCCTCGATATAGACAGGGTCATTCAGGGTAACCAGTGCCTGCAGCGGAGTATTGGTTCGGCTTCGGCTCACCGTGCAAGTTTCGCGGTTGGGTGCATCAAATGTGGCCATTGAGGGGTAGGGGTTGGAGCGTCTCCAAGTGGTGTAAAGTCCCCGCCTGAACTTGTCTTCTCCTTTAGAGGTTGCCCAGTCAATACCTCCACCAAAAGCCGCCTTGATGCCAAGGTTTGGTTGTGGAGGGCGCACAGGGGCGCCATACATTTTTGTGCTCAGTAAGCCGGAAACAGACAGTGCTTGATCGCGTATCATTTCTGCCGATAGCCTAAAGCGTGGCCCTCGGCTCAACAGTCTGTTGTCAGGATCCTTTTCCATGTTCTGTTCATTGACTGTAGAATCCTGACGATAGGCTGCTGAGCTCACCAGTAACTTGAGGAAGGCTTTCATGTCCCAGTCGCTTTCCATAAATTCCACCGCAAGCCAGTCAAGGAGTTCCGGATGTGTTGGCATTTCCCCCTGAGAGCCGAATTCTTCACTGGTTGGAACAATGCCGATACCAAAAATCATTTCCCAGAGTCTGTTGGCCATCACCCTTGCAGTTAAGGGATTGTCTTCGTCAATCAGCCACTTTGCCAGCGTCATTCTATCGATATTCTTGGTATCCTTAGGCTGATGGAAGATGGCCGGGAATCCCTGCGTGACTTCCTTGCCCTTATCCAGATAGTTGCCACGCAACTGAATACTGGTTT
>CALCSP010000082.1 GCA_937893785.1 uncultured Verrucomicrobiales bacterium | reverse complement strand
CTAAAAAGGATAGGAGCCAGAGTGGAGCGGGCTACGCAGTAAAATTCCTAGCTCTGGTGGGCTCTAGGTGTATCCCATTCTTATTCCACTTCTTCGTTTGTAGCGGTGTCCTGAATATCAGCCTCTGATTTTAGCTTCTCCACATACTCATTGAGTTTGGCCTCTTTGATCTCTCCATTGATCCTATCTGCAATTTCTTGCTGAACAGACTCAAAATCTATGGGTTTAGGGGGGCGCCTATCCGTGAGCTTTGCAATATGCATTCCCCACTGAGTTGCAAACACTGGGCTGACTTCATTGACGTCCATTGAGAAGGTGATCAGCTCAAATTCATCCATTAACTCCCCACGCTTATACCATCCAAGGTCTGCTTCCTCTTCAGGTTTTTCGCTGTGCTTTTTGACGAGTTGCATGAAGTCTTCGCCATTGACTGCCGCAACACGAACTTCCCGCATTTCAGAAAAGAGAGATTCGCGATCTTCAGACTTATTCAAAGACTTGAAGATGTGAAGTGCTCTGACTTCTTCTGGGGTCATGAAATCCTTGATGTTTTGCTCGTAGTGATCTCGCAGTTGCTTTTCTTCGGGCACAGGTATTTCGCCAGCGATCCGGGCAACGAGAGCATCAACCTGAATACTGTTTGCAATATCCCCGTGGATCTGTTCCTCCTGTTCAGGTGCAATGCCGATGCTGAAGTAGAACTCCTCTTCACTGTTGTATTCCGCCTTCAGTTGGTCGAGGCGAGCAGTGATTTCCTTTTCAGTGGGCTTATTAATGACTTCCTGTGCCTTCTGCGAGAGTAACACACGGGCAATGATATTTTCCTTGGCATATCCTAGGAATTCGTCATCACGCTCACAACATGAAATGTTTGCCTGCCGCTCAAAATGCGCTTTGATCTGACTGAATTCAGCGTCTAGAAGACCGTCATCGACGGGTTCACCATTGATTGTTAGGGGCATTGCTGACTTGGAGTGGCTCGGAATTGGGGTATCTTATCGCATTGTAAAAATGCGCCTGTATTTATTTATCCCTCTGGTGGGCTTCCTTGCAACCGGTTTGCTTTGTGGTCAAGAGTCCTCAGGGAAAAAGTTTCCTGTTCCTGAGCTCAAGGCACCGCTTGAAGGTGCCATCAGAGTGCCTCTTGGGATTAAGGAAAGCAAGCCTGCTGTGCCAAGTGTTGAAAAACTTATTGAAAAGAGCAGAGAGGCAAGTGTGGAAGCGGATCAGGCATGGATTGTTATTGAGCATGCAGGCAATGGCGGGGTCAGTGTGATCGATCTTGGAGCGGACGGTTACTGTTACCTAATGGAGAGGGGAGCAGGCGGCACTGAAACAGCATCATGGATCATTCGCGGTGGAAACGAGCTACCGAAGAGCATACGTGATAACTTGTTGCGACTAGTAAGTCGTAAGTCTGTGCTCTTCGGAGTTGGCGGGAGCCGGCTTCTCTCTAGAATTGACTCGGGCAACCTCAGTCTAGGGGTTGCCGCAAATAATGGACGAAGTGTACATACTTCTCGCCCTGCTGCCTTTGGTCAATATCCAGCAGACTTAAGGGAGGGAGTCTTAGCTTTCCTCGCTGCAGCAAGAAAGTTACAGCTCGCGAAGTCTGCCAGGGGAATAGTGCGAGCGGAATTTATTGATCCCCGACAGGCACGTCGTCTGACAGTATTGGAAGGGAAGAGACTCGTGGCAGTGCGAGATCCTGGGGCTGAGGCTAAGGTTTTGCCGGCTGCTGTAGCGGCAGCCAGAATGCCAGGGCGAAAGGTAGTCGTGGCAAGTGACGAAGACTGGAGGCGCATTCTAAATTATTTGAGCGGTGGAACCGGTAAGGTTCAAGGGGATCATTGCTTGGTTTCGGTGGGTGTTCATACCTACCGATTGTTTGTTGAAGCCTTGCCTGAATAAGGGCAAAAAGTGCATTAAATGAGATTTCTGGGGGGTTTTTACTTTCCGATTGGCTATAAGTTTGTTAATAATTTCCAGTGATTATCAAAAAATTTAAAAACTTTAGCCTTATTCAACAGTATCAGGGGCTACTGCTTTTATTAGCAGTTATTATTTTTTGTTTTAGATCTGATTTATCAGCGGAAGAGAAAGACGTGCCTAAAGGTGCGGAACGCGTTGTTTTGGCCACACTGCCCACTGTATCTCCTGATGGTAAGCGTATCGCTTTTGTCTGGGCTGGTGATATCTGGACCGCCCCCATTTCAGGTGGGCGTATCCAACGACTTACGAGTCATCTTGCCCTGGAAAGCACCCCTCTGTTTTCTCCGAATGGTAGGGAAATTGCGTTTATCAGCCAGAGGACGGGTAGTTGGCAGGTTTACATTATGCCTTCGACTGGTGGCGTTGCACGACAAGTTACCTATCACACAGAGGGCCATTCGCTGATGGATTGGTATCCGGATGGCAAGCAATTGCTTGTCAGGGCAAGGCGTGATCACAGGGGGCCAAAAAGCGAGCGCTTTTTCAGGATTTCAAGTAAGGGACGCAAAGCTGAGAAGTTGCTCTTTGATGCTGCAGGAGATGAGGGGCGCGTGTCTCCTGATGGTAAGCGTTTGCTTTTTCAGCGGGAAGGGGCAGGGCTCTACCGGAAAGGATACACCGGGAGTCAATCGGCTCAGTTGTGGCTGTGGAGTGATGGGAAATTTAACCGGCTCGTGGGTGATGAGCATTGCAATCG
>CALCSP010000081.1 GCA_937893785.1 uncultured Verrucomicrobiales bacterium | reverse complement strand
GGTATGGGAAAGATTGAAGCTGTCGATGACGGTGTTCATGCCTTCATAGGCCCGTTCACGGGATTTCGTGTTCCTGACGCAATCGATCAGTTTTTTTTCCAGTTGCCCCAAGTCTGCTCCCTGGAGGCGGCGAAACAGCCGGTGCCCGGTGATATGGTTGGCAATTTCTCGAGCGGTGATCATGATCGTGGGATCAGGTGTGATCACGAGGTCGAGCTCGGAGCCGTCACGTAATACGCGAATGTTGGTTTTTTCCGGCGTGCATTGTTTCAGGAAGGCAACCAACGGCTGTTGACTGTCATCAAATCTCCATTGACCGAACCGGACAATGATATCGTCCTCCTGCAATCCTGCACGCGAGGCAGCGCCGTCATCGAGGACTTGGTCAATGCGACTGCCTTCGCCGGTCTCGCTAATTCTTACCCCAAGGTAGCAACCGGAGTGTGGAGGGTTGAACCTAGCCTCTTGCTGACCGCTTGCCGATGCAAGGCTGGCAGCAAGAGCGATGAGGATCGTCCTCATGCGGCCTTTTTCTCAGCCGCTTTTTCTTTTCCCTTCCTTGGTTTTTTAGGGGCTCTTTTTACAGGGCGGGAATCCTCAGGAACTTTGTAGAGCTTACGGAGTCGAGTCAGTTCCTCTTTCAGCATGGACTCGGTTTTGCTGTAGGCAGGACTTCCATAGACACTGTTTAGCTCGTTTGGATCCTTTTCCAGATCGAAGAGTTCCCATTCTTGCATGTTGTAGAAATGAATGAGTTTATATTTTTCTGTTCTTACGCCGTAATGGCGCCTGACACTGTGAGCGCCGGGAAATTCGTAATACTGGTAATACATGCTCTTGCGCCAGTCCTTCGGGGTCTTGTCGCGGAAGACAGGCACTAATGAATGCCCCTGCATTGGCTCGGGGATATCTTTGACTCCGGCGATGTCGAGAAAGGTCTGGGCAAAGTCCAAGTTGGAAACAAAGTCTCGGTTGACGCTTCCTGGCTTTATGACACCTGGCCAACGGGCGACAAGAGGGGTCTTGAAGCTTTCCTCATACATCCAGCGCTTGTCATACCATCCGTGTTCCCCAAGATACCAGCCCTGATCGGAAGAATAGATTACGATGGTGTCTTTTGCTAGATCACTTTCATCCAGATACTTGAGCAGACGGCCAATGTTGTCGTCCACGCTGGCCACACATCGCAGGTAGTCCTTCACGTAGCGCTGGTATTTCCACTTGATAAGGTCTTTTCCTTCAAGCTTAGCTTCTCTGAATTTTTTATTCTTTGGTTCGTAGGCGGCATTCCAGGCTTCCAGTTGTGCGCTTGTGAGTCCGCGGGGTTGATTCAGTTTGAGGTCATTGGCAGAAAGGTGTCTGGCAATTGTCATTGTTTGTGTTGATGCTGCAGGTGTTCTTCCCTTGTAGTCATCCCAGAAGGTTTCCGGGTAGGGCATTTCAACATCATTGTAAGTCTCGAGGTGATCGGGCCCCGGCTGCCAGTTACGATGGGGAGCCTTGTGCTGACACATCAGCATGAATGGTTTGTCTTTGTCGCGGTCATTTTTCAGCCAACTGAGGGTAAGGTCAGTGATGATGTCCGTGGTGTAGCCTTCTATTTTATTGGTGCCCTCCGGACTTTTCATCGGGGGGTTATAGTAAGGGCCCTGCCCGAGCAGGACTTTCCATGCGTCAAAACCGGTCGGATCACTCTTAAGGTGCCACTTGCCGAAGATGGCGGTCTGGTAACCGTTTTTTTGCAGGATTTTAGGAAACGTCTGCTGACTGCCATCAAAACTGTTCCCATTTGTCATAAAGCCGTTGAGGTGACTGTGCTTGCCAGTCAGTATGACTGCCCGACTGGGACCGCAGATAGAATTGGTCACAAAACAGTTCTCAAAGCGCATTCCTTCATTTGCGATGCGGTCTATATTTGGAGTCTGGTTGCGGTTGGAACCATATGAACTGATAGCTTGGTAACCATGGTCGTCCGTGAAGATGAACAGGATGTTGGGAGACTTGCCATTCGCTGTCAGGCCAAGTGCCAAAGTGAGGAATAATAGGGTCTTTTTCATGAAGTATGGTTTTGAGATAAATTCTTTAATGGTCGCTTGGCCGTATTAGGAGCATTCAACTCTAACTGTATATCTGGCTGTAAAAAGGCAAAAACAATGCTTTTAAATATTTTGCTAGAGAGGTGCATCATGATCTTGAAAGTCAATGTTTCCAAATTGTTATTTTCACTTTGGCTGCAGCAGTTTTTTAGTTAGCATAAAAGGAGTGTTGTCTTTTCGTAGTTATCAGTTTGCTCTCGTCATGGCGCTTGCCCTGATTGTTTCCCGAGGTGTTTTTGGCCAGGCCAACCCGCCGACAAAGCCAGACAAGGATCTCAAGCCAATC
>CALCSP010000080.1 GCA_937893785.1 uncultured Verrucomicrobiales bacterium | reverse complement strand
GTTTAGGATCAAGTTTGTTTAGCAAAAAATTGGAAGCTACCTATCTGGGTGAGCAGTTTGTTGTGATCAATAATTGGTTCACGGGCCTAAAAATTTATCACAACGGAGATCTTGTCGGGCAAAGCAATCAGTTGGTTGTTCGCAACAAGTATGAACCATTCACCTCGGTCACAGTTGTAGGGAAAAAAGATAAACTACTGGTCGAAATATACGGCTATTCGTCCTTATTTAGTTTCAAATTCCATATCAAAATAAACGGGGATTTTGTAGCTGGAGATAAATTTTAAATACATGAAAGATCGAATAACCCGTAGGTCATTTGTTAAGAAATCCGGTGTGGTCGGCAGCCTGACATCAATGGTTACCTCGATGCCTACATTCGGAAGAACTCCGGATGTAAAAGCTGCTTCCGCGAATCCTCCGGAAATTTCCGCTAGTGTTTTTCCCTGGGATTTAGCTGATGAGGGACTGGAAAAAGTGCTCGATAATCTGGAGGAAATGTCGGGAGCCAATTCGATCTACATGTGCAATCTTTCGCAAAAGACCCGCCCATTTAGGGGAGGGGATTATCCCCATAATCCAGTTAGGAAATCTTACACATGTGAGGATTGCCGTGTTTACTGGCAGCCGGATATGAAATATTACGGCAAGATCAAGCCATTGAGGACTGAGCGTGAATTTCTTGCCAAGACGGACTGGGTTAAAGCATTTAGGAAGGCCACTGCAAAAAGAGGAATGAAGACCGGGGTCGAACTGTTTCATGCCTGGATTGACCCGTCAAGGTTTGCAAAAGAGTTACCGGATTCCATTCAGATAAATGTGTTTGGTAAACCGGTGATTACACATAATTACCAAAATCCGGCCGTTTGTCACAACAGTCCTGCTTTCCAGGAGTACGCCGTTGGCCTTTATTCGGACTTGGCTGCAAATTATGATCTGGACTACATCCAAACCTGTTTGATTCCCTATGTTCTGCCTACCAAGTACCTAACGCAAAACCTTCCCCCGGATCCCATAGAATGGGCATTGGTTGCAGCTGAAAAGGGGGGATGCTTTTGCGGTCACTGTAAGGCAGCGGCTAAAAAATCAGGCTTTGATTTGGAGGAGGCAAGGAAGGAACTCCTCATCCTGGCAAAGCAAGACAAACAGGCCATTCTGGATTCTGGTATTTTAGCTGAGGAATACCTAAAGCAAAATCCCGTACTTAAACGCTGGCTGGATTTCCGCTGTGCATCAGTGAACAATCTTTACCGGCTGACAAGTACCGCGGCAAAATCCTTCAAGCCTGATATCGATATTCGATGGAATCATTACACTCGCACCCATAGCTATTATTCAGGGGTCGATCTGCCTTCTTTCATGAACCATGTCGATTCCATACGAGCCAATGCTTTTGTGGAGCATCAGGATAAATTGAAACTCGTCTATGATAAGGTAAAATACCTGGAGAATTTTGAAAAAGTTGTGGGCGAACGCGTCCACTGGGTAGCAGCCCTTGATATTCGTGGTAAGGATCCGTCGATTCTCGAGAAAAGTGCCGAGCTCTCATCGTATACTGGTTGTGACGGCTATGCCCTCAGCCATTATGGGGGTGCTCCTTTTGAAAACTTAAAGGCGGTAAAACGGGGCCTGCTAAAGTCAAAATGGGCAGCTTACTTTAAATAGGTTTATATTCGTGTCAGTCACCGCAAATCGTATTACCTGTGCCGGAATAGGCCTTGCTTGGTTGCTTTTACAGGGCATCGCTTGGGCACAAGAAAATAGTGGGTGGGACAACACCGCTTTGGAGGGGGCCGGCATGCCGCCCTTAGGTTATCAGGCGGTCCCCTTGTTGGGTGAAGGGCATCGTTTTGATTCAGCTCTCGACATCATCCCCTACCGAAACCATCGGGATGAAGCGGAGCTACTGGTTCTGGGACTAAAGGGACAAATTTGGTCGGTGCCTTCGAAGGGTGTTAAGGGAAGCGTGAAGCGTCATCAAGTGGTGGATATTAGAGAGGATCTCAAAAACGGAGGTGATGGTAAACGAGGATATAAAAATATTCGATTGTTAAGCGGAATTCTTGATCGGGACTGGCCGGAGCGTCCTTACTTGTATCTGGCGGTCCATCAGACCGGAGTCGCAGAGCAGTGCATGATCGTGCGTTACTTGGTAAGCAATAAGTCGCACTTCTCTTTACAGGGGGAACCCGAAATCTTGTTTAGTTGGAAAACGACCAATCATAACGGCTGTGATCTCCAGTGGGGTCCCAAGGATGGCTTTCTATACATCTCAGCAGGGGATGGTTCCGTACAGGGTGACCCTGAGAAAATCGGGCAGCAGGTGCATGTGATTCGGGGATCGATTCTCCGTCTCGATGTTCATGGCAAGCCTGACCCGGGATTTGCTTATGCGGTGCCGAAAGACAACCCGTTCGTGGGAATGGACGATGTGGTACCCGAAATATGGGCCTATGGATTCCGTAATCCCTGGCGCACTTGTTTTCATCCGACGACCCACGAACTGTGGGTGGCGGACAACGGGGATGATCTCTGGGAGATGCTGCATTGCGTGAAGCCCGGTTCGAATGCGGGCTGGTCCTCTTTTGAAGGTCATCAGCCCTTTCATCTCGATTTGCCGCTAGGGGGACCCACGCTCACACATACCGTTCCTCGGCTGGTTCAGCCCCATACCGAGCTCCGCTCTATCATTGGTGGTGTCTTCTATCGGGGGAAGCGATTCCCTGAGCTGGCTGGGCACTATGTGTATGGCTGCTGTGTGACTCGGGAGATCTGGGCCGTTTCGTACGATGCGTCAAAAGACACGCTGGGTAAGCCGTTTCGGATTGCCAAGATCAGTGCAAACAAGCTCACAGCTGTGCGTGAAGATCACGAGGGCGAACTGGTGTTTATTTCTCTGTCTGGAACCGTAGAAACCCTCCTAGCACGCGAGACCAAGGAAACCTTTCGTCCGTGGCCCAAGACTCTGGCGGAGACATTACTGTTTACGGATGTCCCGGCACAAAAACCCGCCGTCGGGGTGGAGGAATATGATGTACAGGCGAGAGGCTGGGCCGACGGAGCGAGTTCCCGTCGCTTCGTCGCCGTTCCTGGTAGTCCACTGGTAAACCGTGGCGGCCCTCTGTCTCGAGCTAGCCTCTGGATTGATCCCGGTGGGGCTTTGGTAAAGACATTGTATTTGGATGATGCACCAGTGGAGACTCAAGTTTTGTACAATAGTGGTACTTGGCAGGGCTACACTTACCGGTGGGATTCCGCGGGAAAAACGGCGACCCTCGTTCCCGAGGAGGGAGAGACGGTCGAGATCAAAAATCAGACTTGGCGTTACCCCTCGCGCTCCGAATGTATGATTTGCCACAACCAACGTAGTCTTTTTGGCATTGGCTTTACTACGCCGCAACTCAACCGGACGAATTCAGATGGTCTAGCACAATTGGAACAGTGGCTAAAAAAGAAGATCGTGGTGGACAGTCGTAACCTGAAGGCACGTCGGGCGGTGAAACTGGCGGATCCGTATGATCCCAAGAGCGGGACCTTAGAGGAGCGAGTGCGGGCATATCTTCATGTGAATTGTGCACATTGTCATTACCCAACTGGGCTGGGCGGCCGCTCCACGCTGCACTTGGAGCACCATGTTCCCCTAGCTCACACCGGTATGATTAATGTGACACCCTTGGTTGGCTTGCTTGGCAAGCCTGAGGCCAAGTTGATTGTGCCAGGTGATGCTGAATTATCCGAACTCTTGGTTCGTATGAATCGTCGCGGAGCTGGTCAGATGCCCTTGTTTGGTTCCCACCAAATTGATAAAGATGGTGTGGCTCTCATCCGGGACTGGATTAATTCACTCAATACCGGAGAATGAATAAGCAGAAAGAATTGTCATGACGAAATATTATAAAGTCGCAGCCTTGTCCGCCTTTTTTTGCGCATCTTTGTGCTTGGCACAGACCGCATCAAAATCCTTGGAACCGTTGGATTCGAATTTGAACAAGATGCCATTCAAAACGGAGAAGGGAGCCAATCCAAATATTCTGTTTATTATTTCAGACGACCATGGTTGGGGGGATTTGCCTTCGAACTGGGATAAGACAGAGGTCCAAATGCCACGACTCGACGCGTTGGCAAATAGCGGTACTCGTTTCACTAATTATCACACCGTGCCACTGTGTGCACCCTCACGTGCTTGTTTGTTTACGGGACAGTTCACCAGTGAAAACGGCATGTGGCGTGGTCCTGGTGGCGTTCCTGGTGAGCCCGGATACAAGGGAATCAAGCGCGACGTCAAAATGCTCTCGGAGTATCTGTCCGATGCCGGTTACGCCACTGGTTGTTTTGGCAAATGGCATATGGGAGCACAACCGGGAGAATTCCCCAATGATCGTGGCTTTGATGAGTTTCGCGGGTTCCTTAGTGGATCGAGTGCCTATTGGATAAAGAAGGAGAGGTCAAAAATCCTGCATAACGGCAAGCCTGATAAAACCGAAGGCCATACGACTGAATTATTCACCAAATGGTCCGCTGATTTTATCCGGGAGAATGCAGTAAAAGAGAAGCCCTTCTTTTGCTATCTTTCCTATAACGCCGTTCATGGTCCGATTCGTACGGACAAGTCAAAGCCCTCATCAGCACCAAAGGAGTGGGTGGATAAAGCAATTGGTCGCGGTGTCAGTTTTTTACGAAGTGACTATGTCGCGGTGCTCGAGCACATGGATTACAATATCGGCAAGTTGGTGGATCTGCTTGACGAGCTCAAGATTCGGGAAAATACCCTCATCGTCTTTGTCAGTGACAATGGGGCCTGCCAGATGGCGGAAGGCCCGGGCGGCAGATTTCCCGGCAATAATGGTGCCTTCCGTGGTTGCAAGGGCACGACCTATCAAGGTGGTCTCAGTGTGCCGTTTCTCATGAATTGGCAGAATCAGTTCCCGGAAGGTACGATCTCGGACAGCCAAGTCATGCACGCTGATGTCTTTGCCACATTGCTTGATGTCGCCGGT
>CALCSP010000079.1 GCA_937893785.1 uncultured Verrucomicrobiales bacterium | reverse complement strand
TGCTCTTAGCGGCAAGGCACAAAGCCAGCATCGTAAACGGGAACTTTCTCTAAGCTTTAATATAAAGAAAAACGGCTCCGGTCGTTAAACCGGAGCCGTTCTTTGTGAATTGAAGTGTTCTTGGATAAACCGAATTATTGTATTTTTTTGGGGGATGGTAACTGGCAGCGTCTTAATAGATTACTGCCAAGTCTCCTATCCGCTATATTTACTGTTTCTTCAGGGCCGTCACGACAAAACGTGACTTCTTGCTTCCCATTGAATCAGCTGCCTCTTTTTTAGTGAGGTCGGCCTTGGCGCAACTGAAAACCACCTTCTGTGTCTTAGGCTTGTCACCTTTGGTAATGACGATGCTGGTGGCATTAAACTCTTTTTTCAACGCTGAACTAACGTATTTCTTGCAACCTGCTCATGTGACGCCAGTCATTGTTGCCACATAGGCAGTTTGTTTCGCATCTTTATCCGCAGCACTGGCCAAGCCAAGTCCGAGAGTCAAGATGCCTATCGATGCAATAAGCAATTTTTTCATTTTTTTATCAAGCTGTGAACACTTCATGTAAATCCACAAGCAATAGTAATAATATACGTAATTTGCGACTCCGTCAGCAAAAAAACGACTCTTTGATACAAAAAGAGGTGAAAGCAACAACCGAGTCAATCCGACTGGCAATCAGACACTTACGCTACAACCTCAAGCGAGATACAGGGGATCCACATCAACAGTTACCTGAACATCCGCGGGAAAAGTGAGTTTTTCAATGATCGAAGAGAGATAGCGTGTCAACAACCGGGCTGAAGAAGCCCTGAGCATCAACTGAAAGCGAAACATGCCTGCCGCCTTGGAAAGCGGTGCCTCAACGGGCTCACCAAGCAGGACGCCATCCGGCTGATTGGCCGAGAGGCGCTTGTGCATTGTTTCCAAAGTGAACTCTGCACGCCTCGCATGGGGCGAACGTGTGGTTAACAAGACGCAATGGGCAAATGGCGGGTAAGAAAAACCTTTACGAAACTCAAGTTCCTGTTCCGCGAAACCCTCAAAGTCATGGTGTCTTGCAAATTGAATCGAAGGACTGTGAGGAGTAAATGTCTGAATCAGGACCTCCCCCTCCATCTCTCCCCGACCCGCTCGCCCGGCTACCTGTGTCAATAACTGAAACGTTCGCTCTCCCGCCCGGAAGTCAGGAATATGAAGCCCTATATCGGCATTGAGGATTCCAACGAGTGTCACGTTTGGAAAATGCAAACCCTTGGCAATCATCTGGGTGCCGACAAGAATATCAAGTTTATTAGCCTTGAATGCACTGAGGACCTCACGCAGAGCTCCCTTGCGCGACATGGTGTCGGTATCCACACGCGCTAGCCTTGCCTGACCAAACACCTTGCGAATGATTTCCTCGACCTTTTCCGTGCCATAGCCTGCAAACCGAATAGCAGGATCACTACACTTCGGACATTTGCGCGGTGCAACCCTCTGGTAGCCGCAAATATGACACACGAGGCGCTCCTCACGGCGGTGAAAAGTCAGTGAGACGCTACAATGAGGGCAGCCACAGACCTCACCGCAAGCAGGACATGTCATGGATGTCGCAAAACCACGGCGGTTCAGAAATAAAATAACCTGTTCCCCCTTCTCCAATCGCTTATTGACCGCAGTCCTCAGGCGCTCTGAAATAATTGCCGCCCCCCCCGACTTTGACAGATTGCGCCCTTCCTGACGCATATCAACAATACGAATCAGTGGCATACTTCGATCATCAACCCGCTCCTGTAATTCAATGAGTTGATACTTACCAATTCGTGTGTTCTGGAATGACTCAAGCGAAGGGGTCGCACTACCCAATACCACCGCACAGCCCTCAATACTTGCACGAACCACCGCAACATCTCGAGCATGGTAACGCGGTGTGGTATCCTGCTTATAGCTGCCTTCATGCTCTTCATCGACCACAATGAGCTTCAGGTCACGCAATGGAGCAAAGAGCGCACTCCGCGCTCCGATCACGATCTTGGCAGTTCCATCAACAATCTTGTGCCATTCATCAAACCGCTCACCACCGCTCAGGTTACTGTGGAGCACTGCTACACGGTCCTGAATGTGCGCAAAACGACTCTTGAACCTTCGAACTGTTTGCGGCGTGAGGGATATTTCAGGGACTAAAACCAAAGCCGTACCACCAGCTTCAAGAGCGGCCTGAATCGCCTGAAGATACACTTCCGTCTTACCACTGCCTGTAACCCCATGTAATAGCAAAGGCTTTGCCCCACCTTCACTGCTTACCGCCTCATTAATAACCTCAAGGCATTTTCCCTGCGCATCGGTAAGCTTGAGCGGATGCGATGCTACAAACTTCTCGTCATGGTGAGGATCACGCGAAACAATTTCTTTACTCAGCTCCACAAAGCCCTTCTTCACAAGCCCCTCCACGGCCGCCCGGCCACCAGGCCCAAGGCTTGCCAAGGCAACCGGTGCTTGCACGTCCAGAAGCTCAGAGAGGATGGAAGCCTGCCTTTTGGCTCGTTTACCAAGTTTTTCAAGCTCCTCTTCATCTGGCTGTTTTATTAAACGCACGAAGATGCGGCGTTGAAAATCATTGTTCTCGCCGCGAACCGCCTCCGGGATGAGGCTACGCATCACCGCCTCCATTGGAGCGACATAATAAGCCGATATCCATCTACCAAGCTCGATCAAAGACGTTGTCAAAATTGGCTGATCGGTAATCAACCCTGCTATCGGTTTCAGAACGGCTGCTTCATCACTTCCCTCGGCGACTTCTGAAGTCGCCACCACCGTCCCAGTTGAGTCTCGGTTGCGCAATGGAATCCTGACCCTGCTGCCCACCGCCACCCTTGCTGAGAATTCGAGCGGGAGCTCGTAGTCGAATTCAAGGCCGGAAGCCCCATCAACAAGCACTCTTGCAGTGGCAATCATTTTATCTTCTGGAAGAAAGTCGACTTCACAATACACGGCATTCCGCCGGTTCACGGATATATCACCTTAAATGCAGGGCATGGAAAAAGCAGTATCATTCGATCATTTTAAGCAACCGAGATCGGCAAAGGAACATGGCCGTAAGCATAATCATGTACACAAAAAAGCCCCCGGCCTTACAGCCGGGGGCTTGTGAATTGATCTTACGATCTTCCCAAATAACTTAGAAGCTCAAGCTAAGGGAAACTCCGCCGTAGAGCTCATCGTCTCCACCAGCGTCATCAAGTCCGTCAACGGCGATAGAACCGGCAACGTAAGGAGTAAGAGTTGCGCCACCAATGGCCATTGGCAACCCGATCCTAAGATCGATGTTGTTGAAGCCGTCTACACCGTAGTAGTCATCAGCGTAGTTAAGTGAAGCACTCACGTCGACTGTGATGTCATCGGAAAGCTCAAGGGACTTACCAGCACCAAGTGCAATGTAAGCGCTGTCGTCATCAGTGTCATAGGCATAGCCCAGGCTGACGTCAAGACCAGCAAGCTCTGTTCCAATTCCGACATAAGGCTCAACAATGTCAAAGCCATCTGTGTCAGAAGTGTAGTAAGTGATTCCTGCACTCAGTGAAGCATCACCAAGGTCAACGGAAACTCCACCGAAGAGGTTAAGCTCAGTGTAGCCACCACCATAGGTATTGGCATACCAAGCACCAAGGTCGAGGTCCATCCCGTCACCAAGAGAAATGGTGTTGAGATTCAGGGTCGTTGTCAGCAGATCTTCTGCCAAGGCTTGACCGCGGAAGACATAATCAGTGTCGTAACCGAGGGTCACATCAGCACCAAGGCTGAAAGGCTCCCCACTGTCAACGCCACTGGCGTGATCGCCTGCAATCGCA
>CALCSP010000078.1 GCA_937893785.1 uncultured Verrucomicrobiales bacterium | reverse complement strand
CCTGGCTTTGCGAAGGAGAGGATAACGTGGCGCTTGCTGAAATGTGGGATTTTAAAGCTGCTGGCCCTTGCCGCCTTGGCAATGAGCATTGCCGGGATGGTGCCGTCCATGGTGACAAGAATGCGGCGGCTAAGACTTTTCCTGAAACGTGCGATGCGTGGTTTCCCCGTTTCGTAGAGAACTAAATCAAAACTGGCCGCTTCTCTAATCTCCTGGGCTGCAGCGTAGGCAGCCGTTTCAGAGGTGTTCTTCTGTGGCTGAATTTTGAATGAATGATCCGTGCCTTCGGTGGGTCGGCAATGCAACTCATCGCAGGCTACTGTATAACTTCGAATGCCTGCTCCATCGTTAAGGCTATATTCCTGCATCATCTGAGCTGAAGCACTTGCGAGGAAAGTGATGCTGGTGATGAGCAAAATGCGGGAAATCATTGGATCTATATTAGAGAAGAGGAGTTTCTATGACAAGTTCCTTAGGAGATTATGATCTTTGTTCTCAACCCATGTTTACGAAGGAAAAGGGAGCATAGTGGCCCAAAATGAATTTTTTCTGCAGACTTGCGTCATAGGGTTATTGCGCTTTAGCCTGTGAGATATGAAAGAAACAATGCATCGCAGATCTTTTTTACAGACAACATCGGCTACCGCGTGCGGCATCGTGTCCGGGCTGGCTGCGACCAAAGGAGTTCAAGCAGCTGCGGAAACGAAGATTTCGCTCGGCTACGACAATTTTGCAGTTCGGGCGATGGGGTGGAAGGCGCCACAATTGATCGATTACGCGGCTTCCCTGAAATGCGACACGCTTTTCATCACAGACTTTGGCCCCCTGGAGAAGCTGGATGACAACGCTTACCTTGGTGACCTGGCAAAAATGGCTTCTGACAAGGCCGTCAAGATCCTGCTGGGATCATGGTCGATTTGTCCTACAGCAAATCGTTTCAAGAAGGATTGGGGAAGTGCCTCTGAGCACCTCCGGCTGGGTGTTCGCATGTCCAAGGCCCTTGGTTCGCCGGCTTTTCGGGTGATCCTAGGTGATCGGACGGACCGTTTGAGCGAGGGCGGCATTAAGGCCCGTATTGCCGATACTGTTGCAGTGCTCAAGGAGAACAAGACCTATTGTGTAGACCATGGGGTAAAGATTGCGATGGAAAACCATGCCGGCGACATGCACTCAACAGAACTTGTCGAGTTGATCGAGGAGGCGGGTAGCGACTTTGTTGGCGCGAACATGGATTCCGGCAATGCGGTATGGACACTTGAGGATCCCGTGGAAAATCTCAGGAACCTTGGCAAGTATGCCCTGACAACCAGTTTGCGTGATACTGCAGTGTGGGAGAGTGAGAATGGAGTTACCGCCCAGTGGACCGCGATGGGTGAGGGAAATACTGATTTGAAGACATACTTTGAGCTCTATGCAAAATTGTGCCCAGGTACAGCTGTGAACATTGAGACGATTTCCGGCTTCAACCGTGAGTTGAAGATACGGGACAAGGAGTTCTGGAAAGCATGGCCTGAGGGCAAGCCGAAGGGCTATGACAAGTTTCTTGCTTTGGCGAAGAAGGGTAAGCCTCGCAAGGCTTGGTCTGCTCCTGCAGGAATTAGCAAGGAGAAGGCCAATCAGAATTACCAGAAGAATGAGATTGCCAAGAGCATTTTCTTTTGCAGAAAAAATCTTGGCCTAGGCCTGCGCTAATGATCCGGATGGCGCATTCGTGCGGGATTGAGAATAGGCAGCCAAGTTGCGCAATCCTTCTGTAAATAGAAGAAAGTTCTGCGGTATACTTCTGCAATGTTTAGCTGTTTAAAGAATGGTGCAAGAACGCTGTTTGCAAGATTTCGTTCGTTTGTGCTTTCCATTTCCGCTCCTCGCCAAGCTGATCCGAATGCAATAAACATTTCCATTGAGAGGCTCAGGAGCCTTCCCCGATATCAGGACAAGAAATGCCTGACCTTATTCGGGCATAAGGTTTACTCCCAATGTGATGAGGATGGAATTATTCGTGAGATTTTTCAAAGGATTGGCCTCACGAGTAAAACGTTCGTAGAGTTCGGGGTTGGTGACGGGCTTGAGAATAATACACTGGCATTGTTGTTTGATAGTTGGCGGGGCTTGTGGATAGAGGGGTCTGACCGTTTAGTGGGCAGGATCAGAGAAGGGCTTAAAAATACGATAGAATGCGGCCAGCTTCAGGTAATCAATGACTTTGTGACAAGGGACAATATTAACAGCCTTATTTCCTCTGCCCTTGGAGAAACGGAAATTGACCTGTTGGTAATAGATATTGATGGCAATGATTTCCATGTTTTTGAATCCATTACCTGTATTAATCCGAGGGTTGTCGTCATTGAATACAACGCGAAGTTCCACCCTCCCATGCAATATTGCATGAGCTATGAGGAGGGGCATCAATGGTCTGGGGATGATAACTTCGGTGCATCACTGAAATTTCTTGAGGAGAAATTCAGCAAGAAGGGGTATTCCCTAGTTGGGTGCTCCTTAAGCGGTGCAAATGCTTTCTTTGTCCGTGAGGATCTGGTAGCTGACAGGTTTATGGAACCCTATACGGCTGAGGTTCACTATGAGCCGGCAAGGTATTTTCTGGGGAAACTTACTTCGGGACAAAAACCAAGTTATAAGACTCTGGATCAATCGATGATGATACGCGGAAGATGATTAGGTTTTTTTGCTTTTAGGACACGATAGAAATGCCCTAAAGCAAGATTGCGGGTTCTTTTAGGAGAAGAATCCAAGAACAGTTTCAGCAGTCACTTCGGTCAAGTCCTCGCAAACAAGGTGTGCCTTTTGCAGGCTTTCAGCAGGGTGAGTGGTAGCAACTGCGATTACTTGCATCTTTGCCGCTAAGCCTGCCTCAATGCCTACGTGAGCGTCCTCGAATACAACGCTATATTCCGGCGTACCGCCGGCTTTCTCTGCAGCTTTGAGGAAAACTTCGGGATCGGGCTTGCCTTCCTGAACGTCCTCTGATGCGGTGATCGCTGCAAAAAAACTGCTAAGCTTTATAATCTCCATGATCGCTTCGATATTGGCACGTGGTGTTGATGAACCCACGGAGCACGGGATATCTGCTTCTTTGAGTGAAGTAAGCAGTTGGCAGACCCCTGCAAGTGGTTCGATGCCTTCGGCGCGGACCAGTTGGCGATACAGGTGCTCCTTGCGGTCGGCAAGGCGTGCAATTTCCTCTGGTTGCTGCGTGTTTGGCCAATGGCTAAAGAATTTGGGAATGATTGCCTCATTGCGCATACCGAAGGATTCCTTAAAGAAACCTGCAGGCAGGCAATTGCCTTCCTCTTGAGCCAGTATCGACCAGCTGTGTTCATGCTGGTCGTGGGAATCAATAATTACTCCATCCCAGTCGAAGATAGCAGTAACCTTCATTGAACCGCCTGTTTAATAATCAATTTGCGAGTGGATTTTAATCAAGCCTTCTAATAATTCCAAAGCGCTGTTCAAGAGCGGCATCCACTCGCGCTGCAAGGTTTACGTCGACAAAGATCAACTTCGGGTAGGATTCAAATTCTATCCGGTGCTGGTTTCCTTCCGGATTTAGTGAGGCTTCGTGCAGGTCCTTGATGTCGTTAATGGCCTTTCCATTAAATTTGGTGACGATCAGGGTGCTAAGCTTTTCATATCCGAGTGTGGCAGGGGTGGGTATTGCGCGAACCATTAATACCAGTTTGCGGCGCCCCTGCTTTTCATACATTTCTGGATTTGCGTTTGCCATCAATAACTTGATCGGCGCCCGATTTTTCCAGTCATTCCCAAATAGCTTGAGGAAAGGAAGAGTTAGCTCTTGAAATACAAGGCCACCGACTACCGCAAACTTAGGTCCGCGGTCGAACATATACGGATCGATCAGCCAGTCCTCCGCGGGCCTGCGGATGAGCTTTAAGCTTATCAACTGTTTTTTGCCGTTGCGTAGAATCCCAACTTGCAGGTTGTCTCCGGTGAATGGTTTGCCCCGAACCAAGTGACTGAGGCTTAGCTTGCCCCAGACGGGGTGGTCATAATTGCCTCGTGCGTCTATGGGATTTCCGTCGATATCAAGAATAACGTCACCTGCCTTCAAGCCGGCGGCGGCAGCGGAAGCTCCCGGAACAACTTCATTGATGTAAATTCCGCCTTTTTCCTCACTGAGCTTGAGATACTTGCGAAACTGCTCATCAAGTGTTTGTGAATACCCGATTCCCAAGTTCGGGAAACCGGCATACTCACCGTCTTCCAAGTCCTTCAGGAAATGAGAGATAATAGATGCCGGCAGAATACTGGAAACCTGATCTTTGCTAGAATAACTGACCAGCAAACCGGCTAATTGTCTGTCTTTTGCAACTGGCAGCGTGAAACTGCCTGAACGATATTGAACAGTGCCGTTTGCTCGCACGGTGAGAAACATTGAGGAATCGAGGAAGTAACGTCCTACTTCCGCCTTGGAAACTTTGATCTCCGTGGTGACCGGAGTGCCATTGTTTTCAAACTGCCATGCTTCGACTTTGTCTCCGGGTTGAAGCTTATCGGCTAATTCAAAGGGAACCCGGTCAGCTAGAAACTGGGCATCGGAAACGGGCTGCAGAACTGCGAGGTTTGCTTCGTAGTCAACGGCGACAACTTTTGCAATTGCCTTAGCTGCAGTATCCGCTTTTTCCAGCTCTATATAGGTTGCGTCGGTTACCATCTGGGCGGTTACAAGCACTCTGCCGCCAGGAAGGACAGCCCCGAGCCCAAGCCGGCTCGACGGAGCGGATTTCTGCCAAGGTTGAATCAGATTGAAGGCCTGCATGGTTGTGTTCACGCGGACAACGGATTTTTCTGCGGATGTCGGGGCAGCCTTTATGGTTGCCGTCACCATTGCTGCAAGGAGCAAAAGCATGATCGGGATTTTCATCAGAATTTTCATTTGAGGGTGAGTGGGAAAGGTTTGTTAGAGGCTTGTTAGAGACGAGACAGTCAGGTAATTCTATTGTTCTTCCAGATAGTGATCTCTAATCACGTTGTATTTTTCCTGGATGCGCTTTTGAGCTGCTGCCACACGGGATCTATCGATGACGAGTGGCCTTCCTTGGCCGAGCAGTCGGATCGTGATGAAGTCACCGTCGCTTTTACCCAAAGCCGAATGGATGTCTTTTAGGGTTTTAATCTTTGTCCCATTTACCTCATCAACGATGCTTTGGGAGAAGGATGAGAAGTAGGAATTGATCGAGTCCGGCAGAATCGAGGTAAGAACGATGACCTCCGGGCGTTCCTTGTAGATTGAGTCTGAAACGTAGGCGTCGTAATGGTAGCGCACCTGCAGGTCTTTAATATTATGGGCTGTCATCAGGTTGCGGTCCATGGGTTGGAAGACCAGGCCAGCAAACATGACATAGCGGGGCTTCTTGTCATACTGCTTGGCAGTGATCAGGTAGGGAAGGAAACGCTTCAGTGTCACCTTGGCGGAAACCAGCTTTTGTTCGCGCCATATCTTTAGGTTGATGACATCACCGGCAAATTTCCGCTCAACGATTTCGTTCATGTTTACATCCTCGCCTTCATAGTTAATAAGACCGTTGGATTTAACAGGGAGGCCGTCTATGGCCATTAATACATCACCTGTTTTCAGGATGCCGCCGGCTGATCCGTCGGCTTCTGCATTGGCGACCATGATGCCAATGCCGTCATTGGCAAGCCCCAGGGCGGCCCGCTGTGCAGGATTAAGCAGGGTGAATTCGCTCATTGTGAGGTCAACATAATGGTCATATTGCCCATCCTCGATATCCTTGAGAAACCTTCTAATGACAGGTGGTGGTATCATGTAGCCGGTATTTTGTGCCACATTTCCGGAATATCCCTGAAAGGCTACACCCACAACCTTTCCGTTTTGCAGGACTGGGCCACCCGAGTTGCCTGGGTTGATAGCGGCATCAATTTGCACCGTCAGGTGCAGGTCTACAGCACTATGGGAATAGCTGAGGAAATCGATACGCGAAACGACTCCTGAGGTGATCGAGATGCGTTCACCGCCGATTGGATAGCCAATTACCTTGACGGTGGTGTCAAGTTGCGGCAGTTCACCAACCTCAAAAGGCTCAACTCCCTCAAAGGCGGACGGATCTTCAAGCTCAAGCATGGCCAAGTCACAGTCATGGGCGATATGGAGTATTTTTGCACGATAGGGCTTGGCGTCCCCGACTTTCTTAATGTAGACAATGCGACTGTTGCTAACCACGTGGGCATTAGTAACAAATTTGTTTGGAGCTACTAGCCAGCCGGTGCCGTTGCCTCCAGAATCACGGCCGGAATTCCAAGGTGTGCGGTAATCGGGGTTGAGTGAGGAGTTTTCAATTCGGACAACGGCCTCATATTGGTTGGACTTCTTTGTATCTTTTGCCGGGAGAGCTGAGCTGGATATGGCAAAGAGCGTCAGGGCGGCGATCGTGGGAACCGGGAGGCTTGTTATTGGTTTCATGTTGAGAGGTTTTTTGGGGTAAATTTCAGAATGTTTTGGGTATTGTCGGCGGGGTCGAGCTTAAAGCAACACCCCTTATAAAAACAAGTAGCAGCTTTTTAACGGCTACGACAGGACTGTGGTCGATGTCGGGGCCGTGAATATTGCCCAGAATACGCTTTTGGTGACGCGTATTTGGCTTAGCATGCTTGCAATGCGCATTGTTTTATTGTCGGCACTGGGTGCCCTCCTGCTAAGCCCGGTCGTTTCCGGGGAGCAGCGCTACACTGCGTTTGCGGATCCGACATTTCCGATTTTTGGGCTTTCCGTTGACGCTTCGGTTGGGGACACGTTCCGTTCAAATTGGGTGCCTCGGGGTGTGCTGGTGCGCCTTTCCAAAGACTTCTGGGCACTTTATGATGTTGATCTTGTGCGCCTAGCTGCGGTCTGGCAGGGGCCGTTTCCTCGAGGGGTCACAATTGCCCAGCATTCCTACCAGAATACCAAGAAGAAGGCTGGTGGAGGGCAGAAGGCAGTTCCCAGTATTGATGGAAGTGTTTTGCATGGATCAGGGATGTATCCGGGTATCCATGCCGGAAAGATCACCTCCCAGCGCGGGGATCCACGGGATCACGGTCCGGATGAGGATGAGTTGGGGCGCGGACCGATTGATTTCGAGAAATTTGGCAGGTGGCGAGGAGTGGAAGCTATCGAGGATGAGGCGGTTATCATTATTCAATCTGCTGGAGGAGTAATACGTGAGGTAATACGACCGCTGCGCCAGGGTAATGGATTCTCCAGAACGTTCCAGTTTTCAGCCCTTAAGGAAGAGGTTTTCATATTTCTCGGTGAGGGGTTGTCAACGAGAGTGGAGGGTGACTGCAGGTTCCTTTCCAGCAAAGGTCAGAGTTTCGTGAGGATTGGCCCGGGAAGTGGCACGGCATCAGTGCTTTTTGGAAAGGGAGAACTGGTGTCCGGTGAAGCCATCCGGAATAAGAGCCGTTGGTCCAAAAAGGTGGTAACCCGCGGTATTCGTGGCCCAAGTGGTAAGACGCCCTATGTTCGAGACCGCATTGCCCTACCACTAAACAATCCTTCACAACGTCCGGTGCGCCCCACCTCGATTGCCTTTTTTGAGGACGGTCGGGCGGCGGTGAGCACTGTGGATGGCGATGTCTGGATTGTCTCCGGACTCGACAATGATTTAAGCGCTGTTTCCTGGCGGCGCTTTACCTGTGGTTTGCATGAACCTTTCAGTGTTACCATTCGGGATGGTGAGGTGTTTATCTTCGATCGTTCGGGGTTAAAGAGGCTAAAGGATTTCAATGGTGATGGTGAAGCGGATTTTCATGAGTGGTTTTGCCATGACTTCTGGCAGAGTGCGGAGACCCGTGATTTTCCGCATGATATGGTTTTGCGGCCGGATGGCGGATTCTATCTGGTTAAGGGTGGCCAGCAGAATGACCACCTTTCAAGGCATAGCGGGCGGGTTTTGTCTATTTCGCGCGATGGTGAATCCGTGGAGATTTTCTCCAGCGGGCATCGTAATGCTTTTCTGGGTATTGATCCTGATACAGGGGATCTCTTTGCCTGTGACCAGCAGGGGCACTGGGTGCCTGCAACACCGGTGCAGAGATTAAAGCGAGGAGGGTATTACGGGTTTAAGCGAGCTGCACCACCGAGGATTTCAGAGCCTGCTATTGAGCCCCCGCTTACATGGCTGCCGCACCGTGCTGCGCAATCCGCAGTTGATGTCATTGCTGGTGTTGATGAGCGGCTCGGAGGTTTAGCCGGATCGTTGGTGTGTGTGGATTATTTCCGGCCTGGATTAATTAAGGTTTACAGGAGAGGTGCCGGACTACGTCTTGGCTCTGCTTTTTCATTTCCGCTCCTGAAGGGCGCTATCAACCCGCTAGACGGGAATTTATATCTGGTGGGGTTCCAGATTTGGGGAACGGCATCGGGAGATTTGGCTGGTTTTGGCCGACTTCGCCGTGATAGGACTGTGTCAGATAATACTCCTCTGGACGTCATGATTGGGCGGCATGGAATCCTGTTGCGCTTTGAGCACGAGATCGATCGGGAAATGCGAGGGGATATTTCCCGGTATCACCTCCAGTCGTGGAATTATCGCAGATCTGCCGGTTATGGATCTGGGCATTTTCGCAATGACGGCAGCGCTGGTCAGGATCCTTTGGGAGTTGCCGGGATTTATGTTTCTGCCGATGCCCACAGCCTCTTTCTCCACGTGCCGGGTATGCCCGCAGCAGACCAGATGCGTATGGTTTACTCGGAACCTGCCGGCCGGGAACAGGTTATTTTTCTTAACCCCCGTGCTCAGGAAGACATTGACCTTGCTACTTCAGTCTTTGAGGGATTGGACCTGTCGAAGGAGGCCGCAGCAGTAAGCGGGGGCGGGGTCACGGAACCCACAGGTCCTGCATCGGCTGCGCGTGGAAAAACAATCTCAATAAGCTATGGATGTATTGCTTGTCACTCCACGGATGGCTCAACAGAAGGCAAGGCAGGTCCGAGTTGGGCGGCATTGCATGGTTCGAGGCGTGAGTTTATTGACGGAAAATCCAAAGTTGCCGATGATGCCTACTTGCGTGAGTCCATTCTCGACCCGGCGGCCAGGGTGCTTAAAGGTTATAATCCAAAGGATGTTGGAATGCCAAGTTACCGCGGGATTCTCAATGATCAGGATATTGAATCGGTAGTCATGTTCATCAAGTCTCTTAAGGGCAACTAATGAAGAGACGAGCAGCTTGTGAGTGACCTTTGTCAGGCAAGTTTATCGCCGGTGCAAGCCAGCCCATCATGAATCTTTATGATGACCTGTGCTTCATCACAAACTTGATTACTGGTGCCAATGGTCTTTAAGAAGCGGCACGCCCCTGTCCCGACGCATGCTTTTGCATAGGATTGCAACCATCGGGTATGCTTTGCAATCAGCTTGTCAGGCACCGGCCAGTTTGCGGGTGCTGCTTTCATGCCAATGCGCCAGGGTTTTGCGGTTAACCGCGCCCGATAGCAAGATTGTTTCTCGCAGAGTCGCGTGAAAAGTGGGTCTGCTCCAAAAGATTGGAGGATGTTTTTACTGACGCCCCTTTTGGGATCGTAGACTTTGTCGGTGACTAAAAGGCGGAATCCATTCGGAGTTTCATAGCATCTGGCGGCGAAATCGGGTTGCAAAGAGGCGGCTTTTTCAATTTTAGCCAGAGTTACCGTATAATGGGTGGATTTTTGTCCGGGGTTCTCGGGTTTTTTTCCGGGGAAAAGCAGCCCAAGACAGCCACGCGCCGAGGGTTGCAGGTAGAATTCAGGCAGGTCAATATCCACGAACATGATCCCTGCGGTATTGAGTATAAGTGGCCCTGACTTGGCCCTTGTCACCACGGCACTTAGACCTGATTCTCCTGAGATTTCTTCAATACGCTCTTCTCTAAGCGGGCGGTCCTCATATTCATACCATGAGTTCCATTGAGGCTGAATTCCTTTTTTAAAGCGCTCTACGACTCGGGCAAGTCGTTTTTCGGAGAGTTGCTTGGCGGCTTCCTCAGAATTGTCATCCCATCCCCAGACGTTCAGCGGCAACTGAGCACCACTTTCCGGGTTGGTGGCTTCAGATGAGCTAAGGTGCCAATAGCGTGGAAAATACAAAGTCGGTTAGCATGAGGGCAGACACCCTGCTCTGCCCTGGTTTCGAAAACGGTTATTTCTTTTTGTCCTCAATCACTACGGCATGAATGATGGCTTCCCGGAGTTGTTCCCTTCCAAAAAGGTGGGTGGGTGATTTAATGCGGTCTTTTTTCCGCACAAACTTCAGGTTCTTCGACCGGCGCCTTGATTTTCCCTGTGCCAGCAATTCAGCAACATCTCGAATCGCATCGTTGGAGTTTTTCGAATTGCGTGGGAGCCAAGGTATGCGGGCGAGTATGGACATCATAATGGTAGCGGAATTAGACTATATAACCTCTTTTGATTATTAATATAACCTAAGTAAGTCAAGAGAAATGTGCATGACACTCTGCTCATCTTTCTCAGTCTCTTTGCTCAGGCGCTCTTTGTGTCACCCTTCTGATTTACCGTGCACTAAGGTGCGCTCAATTGGCGACCGTTGTCCTTAGCCGAGAGCTGTTCCAGAAAAGGTACTGCATTGCGCGCCCATTCAGCAGGTTTCTCACAATTGGCAGCGGCATCACCCCAACATTGCCGCAGCATGTCAGTATCAATCACCCCGGGATTGAGTGAAACGGCGGCTAGGTCACCGGGTAGTTCCTGTGCTAAAGCAGCCGTCAGCCCCTCAACAGCCCACTTAGTGGCGCAATAGGGGGCCACATCTGAAGAAGTTGAGCGGCCCCAACCAGAACTCAGGTTTACAATAACACCAGTGCCCTGACTGATCATTGGGCCAGTGAAATGGCGAATCATGTTTGCGATCCCGTTGATATTTACTGCAGTTAACCGATCAAACTCAGCTGCAGGTATTTCCCATAATGGTGCTGGGTCATTCATTAGTGCAGCGTTATTCACCAGTAAATCTGGGCTGCCGTGCGTTTTCACTACTTGCTCGGCAAATGCCTTTACAGAGAGGTCATCGGACACGTCAACCACATCAAAAAGGTGCTCCGGGCCAAGTTCTGTCGACAGTTTTTCCAAATCTGCAGGTGATCGGGAGCAACCCGCTACTTGCCAGCCTTTTTGAGCGAACCCTCTGGCCATCTCTTTCCCAATACCTCGTGTAGAACCGGTAATGACAACGGTGCGTATTCTTTTGTGGCTACTATCTTTTGACATTTCTCCAGCATTATAAACTGTCTAGGCGCAGTTTTACATTTTCCTCATTCCTTTTTCGATATTCCTATTAATTATTATGCCCTTGGCACCATCAGATTCCCCTATTGTTTTGGATCCCTCTCAAAGGGTATTTCCGGATTTCAGTCTAAAGCGGCTTCTTACCACAGTGTTCGATCCGATTGAAAACTGCCGTGTTTGTTTGCTGACGGATTTCGACGAACCCGAGATTTTCATGAAGGATTTCTCTTTCCTAAAGAATCCCGATATGTTTCCGGTACAGTGCAAGGCACATGAAAAATTTTTCTTGGGCCTTAGAGATAATGTGATGTCCGATTTGAGTATGACGGGAGGTGATATGTTTGCCTTTAAAGCAACCGGAGGATCAAATCTCGACATGGATGACCAGTGTTTCGACAGTCAGGGGAACTTATTGTCTCTGGATGCGGATGTTTACTCCCGGTACGATATCATACTCTGTATTTCTGACTGGAGTGCGACTGCTCCGCTAACCTCCAAGTGCAAAGAGTTTGGTTTTCGAGGTGCAACTTTGCACGGTCTTAATGACATCATACTGAAGACAGGGCTCGCGGTGGATTACTTGGAAGTGTCTGAGGATGCAGAGAAACTCCGTCAGGCGATGACCGGAGCTGATGAAGTGGAAATTGACTTCACTCTTGAGGATGGTCGTGTCCTGACCGTAAAACTGTTTCTAGATGGGCAGGAGGCCCAGAAATCGCATGGCTTGTGCCGGGGCAAAAATCCGGACGTGGCCAATTTGCCTGCTGGTGAAGTTTACTTTGTGCCAGTGGGAGCGGAAGGGCAGTTTCCCATGAAGTATGAAGATGGCACTTTGGGTATTCTTCATGTTCAGGACCGAAATATAATCTCCAGTACCTTAATTGAGGGTTCTCAGAAGAGAATAGACCTTCACAATGCGCGTCTTGCAGATGACCCAATGACTGGAACACTTGGAGAACTCGGATTTGGAACTCAGGTTCTTCCGGTGGCAGGTGCTGATATACAAGACGAGAAGATTCTTGGAACCTGTCACCTAGCTACCGGCCGGGATGATCACCTTGGAGGTGATATCATCCCCGGAATGTTCAAAAAGCATGGCAATTCTACTCATGACGATATTCTTTTTGCGCCCCACAAGACTCCCAATTTTGACATTAGTCAGGCTAGAATGAAACGTGGTGATCAGGAAGAGGTCTTGATTGAGCACTTCAGGCCTGGCCAATACCTGATTGATGCCTTGAGCTGATTATTGATGTGAATCCTTACGAGTCGCAGGCCCTGCTCGACCAATACTTGCTTTTCCACTACGGTTCTGCAGACGAGATACTTCCATATTCAGGTGGCCCTGTTACGGCTTTGGAATTTCCACGGCGAAGCGTGGCCGACAATATTGATCCGAGCGTGCCACGTGCACGCGCGCTCGACCTAGGTTGCGCTGTTGGGAGATCAAGCTTTGAGCTTTCGGCATTTTGCAGTGAGGTGGTTGGAATTGATTTATCAGAGCAGTTTATTAAAGCTGCTGAGCATTTGCGAAAGGAGGGAGAATTGACCTATCATCGACTTGAAGAGGGGAAAATTTCCACGGAACTGGTTGCGCGTAGACCTGAAAAATCGAGGCCGGAGCGTATTCGTTTTGAAGCAGGCAATGCGTTAGACCTTAGTTGCAGACTTGGGAAATTTGATGTGCTGCATGCAGCCAATCTTTTGTGTCGCCTGCCAGAGCCGGAACAATTTCTTTCTTCTCTACCAGGCTTGGTGGCCAAAGACGGACTATTGATCCTTACAACTCCCTGTACCTGGCTTGGAGAGTTTACAACACCGGAAAACTGGCCGATTGAGCCAACCGCTCAATGGCTTAAAGAAAAACTATCAGCTAAGTTTAACCTGCTAAATTTCAGGGATATGCCGTTTCTGATACGTGAACATGCCCGCAAGTATCAGTGGAGCATGGCTCAGGCGAGTGTTTGGAAGAGGAAGTAATCCCAGTCCGGGTTGGGGCAAGAGGCTCCTTTTAGCTCTTTCAATCGGAAGGATTGGGCTAGTTTAAGCCTCCTGGGTTAGGGATTTGATAGCGGCTTCTTGAGATGCCGGTTTGTCCCGTTCTCCGAGTGCTGTCTAGGTTCCCGGAGTGTTGGCCTTCAATGCCTTCGAGCAATAATCGGTCTTCCTTGTCAAGCTTGTCAAAGATGAGTGTAACCTGATAGGAATGACGAGCAGGCGAAGCTGCCATCATTTTACAATCGACGACAATCCCCTCGAGTCTGAGAAAGCGGTTGCAAGCGGAATCCTCTTTTGAATTCAAAAGCCCAAGATCTCCACGAATCTTGCGCAGGTGCAGACCAATAGCCAGTCTGGATCCAGACTCGAAAGCCTTTACGGATTCAAAAACCATCCCTTGGCTGTTCACGTAAAGCAACTTGCTTACAGGAGATTCAGGGATTTCACCTGAATGCTTCCGGCTGTCAGTATGTGAATAACTAAACGCCATGTTGAGGGTGGGTTAAGCACCATTATGGGGCTTCAACTCCGAGGATAAACCATACTAGCATCGGGGTAAGGCAAGTCAATTTCCACAGCCCAGAAAAGTTTTTAATTTTCATGTTTACAGATGATCGTTTAGCAATACTGCGGTGAGAGCTGTAATGCCGGAAAGCGAGGAGCAAACAGGGAAAAGGACATTCCGCTGGAGATTTGCTGTATACGCGACCGCCCTATTGTATTTACTTGGTGATTTATACCTTTTTCAAGGACCTCTGCGCGCCAAGCTGAGTGCGTCTTCTGAAAATGAGATTTCAGCAAAAGCCTTGGCTATGCGCGAGGGGATCGTTGCCACAGTCAATGGGCACCCCATACGAAGAGAAGAACTTGATCGTGCTGTTGGAGAATACTGCCTTAAGCGAGGGTTATTGCCTGGAAAGGTGGATACTAAGCGCATGAATTCGATCCGTGTCCTGGTTATCAATGAGCTCGTCGCGGATCGGTTGATATGGTTTTATTCAAGGCACCATGAATCAAGATCCTTACCTGAGGATGCCCTTCCTGCTCGTGGCGGTTTCCTTCGGGGTATAGCTGATCCTGCTCGTTTTGCAGAGTTATTGTCTGACCAAGGGTTCGATGCTCAACGTCTGAAAACATTCTTGCAAAACCAATCGGTTCAAAGGCAATGGATTGAGAGGGTGATAGCCGATCACATTGTGGTTCGGGAAGATGAGATAAAGCAGCGTTATAGAGAAGAACCCGAGGCAAGCACCTTACCTGAGCGTATAAGGGCAAGGCACATTTTTATTGCAAATCTTGGTAAGGAAAATGGCGAGGCTGAACGCATGATACGTGCTGCTGCAAGGCGACTGGAGGAAGGTGATGCCTTTGAAAAAGTTGCTGCTGAGCTTTCAGAGGATTCCAGATCAAGAGCGGTCGGAGGCGAACTTGGGTGGTTTACCCGCGAGAGGATGGACGAAAATTTTGTTTCGGTAGTTTTTTCACTCGATGACAATCAAGTAAGTCCACCTTTTGCCACGGAGATTGGATGGCATTTAGTTGAAGTCCTTGAGCGGAAGCCGGAGGAGCGTGCCTCCATCGATACAGTTCGGGAAGAATTGGCTGCTGCCATCGAAGCCGAGAAGCGACAGTATGCTTTAGACGCATTGGTCGATTCACTGAAACGAAAGGCGACGGTTCGCTATTTTCCTGAATTTATCTGGGTGGAATAGTATTTTCTCGTCTTTCCATACGAGGAACGAGGGAAGTTACATGGCTAGCGGATTGTGTGAGGTATTTCAAATTGCCAACCGATACTCGTTTGATTGAGAAGACAGGCTACTCGGGCGGAAGAATTGGTTCCTTTGCTGGCAGCTTAGGTTTCAAAGTTTCCTCAGGCTTTGGCTCAGGCT
>CALCSP010000077.1 GCA_937893785.1 uncultured Verrucomicrobiales bacterium | reverse complement strand
TTCCGGCCATGCTGAAATGGCATCAACAATGGAGCCTCCACTGTCGTGAAGAGCGAGAGGTTCGCCATCCTTATCCAGAGAAAAACCTGCGTGTAACATTACTGGCAACCCACCGGGAACTTCAAGCCAGCTCAAAAGCTCTAGGTCAAAACGGATATCCGAACTGGTCTCCGAGGCTTGGTGAAGCTCTACAGCCAGTATGTTTTCCCCGGCCACCAGAGCGTTGGCAGGCACATTGACACTATACCATTCCCCCTCACCGGAAGCATTGCCGGCAGCAGGAGTAAGATGATCCGGGTTACCCGGCGGCATGTTATCACGCAACAATTCGACACCATTGAGCCAGATAATAAGCCCGTCATCGCGCTGGTAGCGAACGGTAAGCTCGCCACTGATTGCCGTCGGATCCTCTACGGTAAATACCCGGCGAAAATAATCAGTCAGGTGGGTATTCTCGCCACCGGCAATGACAGTAGCAGCACCATCCTCATTATCCGGGCTGTATCCCAGTGGCGCCATTCCAGTTTTCCATCCACCATCGGCAAAGTTCATTGATTTCCAGTCCACTGGAGGCGCGGCATCCTTGTCGTAATAGCGCCAGGAACTGCCGGCAGCAATCATCCTTCGTCGCTCGGGACGGGTCAATCCGTTGACTTCCTCACGGTCATCGCAGAGCACGAGCAGGTAACCTGTTCCGGGAATGATTGTACCTTCTGGAAATTGCCACTTGGAGGACCTAGAGGGATTATCACTCAGGCTCCAGTCACTGATATCCACCGGATCCTCAGAGGTGTTGTGCAGTTCCACCCAGTCAGAAAATTTGTCAAGATCCTCAAAATCTCCTGCAACCTCTGCATCAAAAGCAAGCCCACCACCAAGCAAAACCGGGTCAATAATGCCCCCGCTTGGTTCTGTATTTCCAATGAAATAACTCCATTGCTTGCCAGAACCGAGAATCGTCGCAGTGGGATCGGCAAGGACAAGGGAGGCATTGACACGGAATGTGGGAGAAAGCTCAAATTTGTTATCAGCTGGATCAACCACGGCATTGTGAGCCTGTATAGCCAACACGTTCTTGCCGGTAACAAGGTGAGAAGCTGCCACACCTATATTGAAATCCTCAGGAGAATCGGAAGGACGGGCATTGTATGCAGGCTGATGAGAGTAGCAGAAATGGCCCGCTGGCCCCATGTTGGCGCGGGCAACTTCAATACCATTGAGATAAGCAATAAAGCCGTCATCATAATCGACCTTGAGGATCAGTTCCCGCGGACTGTCAACCAGATCAGGTTCAACGGTGAACTCCGTACGGATGTAAAGTGAAGGGGTAACCCCGGCCATTTCCGTCCCTAGGTCGGTTGCAAGTCCCGAAACACCGTAGCCAGCAGGAAGGACTCCGGTCAACCAGTTGCCATCATCAAATCCCGGTGCAGTCCATGGAAGACCCATGCCAAGACGCGCGATGCCATTATCATCCCACCTAAGTGCACGGGAGCCCGGTGCCGCACAAACCTCATTAATCAGGACGCTACCAAAATGGGCTCCATCGTTATCAAATATGGTGATACTGGCAGCATCACCGGCAATGGCAAGGTCACCAACCGGATCAGAAAGGAACACATAAAAGGTCTCAGTCCTCTCACTGAGAGTATCACTGATGACCGGGATAGAAATAAACTTCGAGGACTCACCGACATTAAAGGTAATCCTTTGCGACACCGGCAGAAAATCCGTCCCTGAAGCGGCAGTCCCATTCCTGGTCGCTGCCAATACACTCATTGTGCTCAGTGCCGGCCTGTGCAGTGTAATAGGCACGTTGACAATTCTGTTATTACCGTCGTCTTCAAAGACGGTCGCATTCCCTGCCTCTGCCCTGATGGTGAAATCATCATCAATAATCGTCCCGGTGGCTGTATTATTTGTCATTGCTGCCCCGGAAACGCCGCTTAAGGAAAGCAGTAAGGTCTCGTCACCCTCTTCAGCCGTGTCCCCGTAAACAACGACACTTACCCTCTTTATGATCTCGCCAGCTGAAAAAACCAGCGTTCCACTATTAGTAATAAAATCAATCCCTGCGGCGGCCGTCACTGGTAAAACGGAAAAATCGGCGGCAACGCGTTCCCCTTCCTGTGGCGCCTCGCTGAGAAAGACGGAAAATACGAGGTTGCCCACACCCGAGTCACCCTCAATAAGCTCGGTATTGCCAATTGACAAAACCGGCCCGCCAATAGCCTGCCCGCCAACGGTTATATTCTTTGGTTCCTCGCCGCCAAGGTTGCCAGGATTAACCTGCATATCGAAGAAAATCGAACCTCCGGCAGGAATAGGATCTTTATAGTAGGTTTCTGGCTGGAGTATAAAATGTTCCCCGTCGTGATTCTCGATGAAGACGTTATTGTATGGGGTAATGTTGCGGGGAAAATTAAATTCAAGGGGCCATGGAGCAATTGCGGTATTGCCGTGATTAAAAATGCGCAGCGTGGCGTTGGCTCCCGCTCCCCAGTCCTGTGCAACAGTAAACTGAGCACTGGCATTAATTCCCGCTGAAGCGCACACCCTCAGGACAAGGGAGATCAAAAACGCAATGGTGGAGCGGTTGATTGTCGCGGGGGGCATCCTCCCAATAAACGGTGAATCCACTGACAACGCAAAGAACACCTATCCTCCACGCCTAGGATGCATATCATACGGCAAGAATTTATCATAACACGTTATTGATGAATAAGATAAATACCTTTCCCGCAATCTAGAAAAGCAGAGGATTTGCGTGCAGTAATGGCTTGCCTTAATTTACTATATTTACAGTAATAGCCATCATACTGAACCCATGAAGATTTCAAACCTCGTATTCCTCGTCTCCTCCATGAGCATAATGGTCACCACACCAGCTCAAGAGTTCAGCTATGACAAGGACC